>NZ_JBHURE010000037.1:0-28027 GCF_042674095.1 Lysinibacillus sp. NPDC056959
ACTCTCCATAAAAAGAAATTTGATAAGCTCAAATTGTTTTGCTGGCATCATGTTTGATGTCCAAAATTTTGTTTCGTTCACCAACTCAAGGTTAGTTACTAAAAACTTTATTGATTACGTTTTGCTTGTTCAGTTTTCAAGGTTCATTTTGCCGCCGTTTCTTCAACAGCAACTCTTATATAATATCACGTCTCGAAATCGATGTCAACAACTAAATTATTTAATTTAAAATTTATTTGTTTAACAACGGTTATCTTAACGACTCTTATTACTATACCACAATATTTTTTCTTTGCAAGTGTTTTATAAAAAAAAGATTAACGCAGTTATTCCTAGTACACCCGGAATACCTAATATTGCAATGGTGAACACTGAGAATAGATTAATTGGCACTTCATAGCCTGCATATCCTATTCCTAAGTGAATAATAAATAATAGTAGAAAGGCAAAAGCAAATCTAAACCAAAACACAGACATTCCTTCTAATATTTTACCCATCTTGGCATGTCTTATTATTATATAAAGAAAAAGAAGCACTATAGGCACACCAACACTCATAATTACTAACCACGACATATGGTTTCCCCCTTAAATATAATTATGAAAGTTTATGTTTCCTATTTTGCTTCTATGAATATCAATTATGTCTCGGAAAAATTATAGCTGTCTCTTTGCTTTCGCTACAGAAAACATTTACTGATTTCCGATTCCGTTCCCATTAACGCATTTCAGCGGATGTTTGGACACCCGCTGAAATTTTAAAAAACTATTATTTAATTAATACTCTCCGAATTCTAGCTTCCTTGAATAAATAAAAATGTATACTCTCCGCTACTTTTCGTTGAACAATTGCTTCTAAATCATAATCATCTATTAGTTCTTCAATTATCTTCGCTTGCTGTAAATCCTCTTTTGTTTCTTTTATAAGACTCACAAGCTTGTCATCGAATTCTTTTTTTAATTTTCCCTTACTGCGGAAGAACATATTAATCCCTCACTCACAATTCTCGGCGACCTTCCATTGCCTTCGATAACGTTACTTCATCTGCATATTCTAAATCTCCACCTACTGGTAGACCATGAGCGATTCGTGTTGTTCGAATACCAGATGGCTTCACTAGACGAGAAATATACATAGCTGTTGCCTCGCCTTCAATAGTCGAATTCGTGGCTAAAATAAGTTCCTGAACAGTCTCATCTTGCAAACGAACTAGCAGGGAAGCGACATTAATATCCTCTGGACCAACACCATCCATAGGTGAAATAGCTCCCTGTAATACGTGATACATACCATTGAAATCACGCATCTTCTCCATTGCAATCACATCTTTTGTATCTTGAACAACACAAATAATAGAATGATTTCGTTGTTTGTCGGTACAAATATGGCATGGATCTACATCAGTTATGTTGCCACATACGGAGCAGTAGCTTAAATTTCGTTTAGCATCAATTAATGACTTCGAAAAAGATAAAACGTCATCCTCTTTCATTGTTAATACAAAAAACGCCAGACGGGCCGCGGTTTTCGGCCCGATACCTGGCAATTTCATAAAACTATCAATCAGTTTCGATATTGGTTCTGGGTAGTACATTTATTTACCTCCTAGAACGGAAGGTTCATGCCCTGAGTGAATTTACCCATTGTTGCATTCGTTTTTTCATCTACTTTTTTCAACGCTTCATTTGCAGCAACAACGATTAAATCTTGTAGCATTTCGATATCATCTGGATCTACAACTGATGGATCAAGATTTACTTCTACGATTTCACGTTGACCAGTTACACTTACTTTTACCATACCGCCACCAGCTGTGCCTTCAAATTGCTCTGCATTTAAAGCCTCTTGAGCCTCCATCATTTCTTTTTGCATTTTTTGCATTTTTTTCATCATACCTTGCATATTTCCCATTCCACGCATAAACATATTCCTCCTAAATGATTAGTCTTCAACAATTTCAATAAAATCTTTACCAAACAGCTTTTCTGCTTCCGTCACAAGTGGATCTTGTGACGCAAGTGGTTGAGCATCGTCGATAAATGGCCCATCCGCCATTTCTGCAGGTGGCGGCTCTAATAACTCTACTTCAGGATCATTCTCATCCTGAGACTTTTTCTGCTGCTGTAAGCCATGATCACGAATAAACTCTTCACGTAATTTTAACCAAGCATCATCAGGTGTACAAAGCATCTCATACATAGTACCTGTTTGCCCTGCAATTAATTGTGTAAATTGAGCTTTTAGGGCTTGATTATCAGCAACCATTTGACAATGAATATCATACTTGAATTTTAACACAAAAGCACTTGAAGATGCCGCAACAGGTTCAGCCTCTGCTAAAAGAGCTGATTGAGATTTTTGCATTTGGTTTAATGCCTGCGCCCAAACTGATTTGATACGTTGCACATCTTGCTTTGTAGCATCCTTTAGCACCTCTTGAATACGACCCGTCGGTGCCTTATAGCCATTTGGATTTTTTGCTCGTGGACGTTGCTCTTTTGGCGTTTGCGTCGCTTGCACAGAAGCACCTGCTTGCAATTGGGCTGATAGTTGTTGCACCATCTGCTCAAGTGCCACAATTTTTTGAGCGAGCTCAGGACTCATAGCTACCTCACCTGAAGTAGTAGTTTGACCAACTGCCCCTCCCGAAAATTGCACCATTTTAAGTAACGCTGTTTCCAAGTAAATCTTTGTATGGTGGGAGAACCGCATTTCTTGCTGTGTTTTCGCCAAAATATCAATGTAGCCATATAGTAGATCGGGTGCAAAATCATGCGCTAATGTAAATACTCGCTCCTCTGGTGATACTAGCTCTAATAATTCAGCCAAATCCTCACTCGTTTGCAGTAATAATAAGTCACGGAAAAATGTAATCAGGTCCTCTGAAAGACGAAGTGGATCTTTCCCATCCGCAATAAGCTGCTCTAATAACGCAAGCATTTGTGCGACGTCTTTTACTTTTAGAGCTTCTGCTAATTCATAGAAAACTTCCTGACTAATAGAACCTGTTACAAGCAATGTGTCCTCTAACTTCAACATTTCCCCGCTGAAAGATACAACCTGATCTAATAAACTTAAAGCATCACGCATACCACCAGCTGCTGATTGTGCGATTACCTTTAAACCTTGTTCCTCAAATGGTAACTCAATATCCTCTAATACAACTTTCATGCGGTCAATAATATCATTGGTTGAAAGACGCTTAAAATCAAAGCGCTGACAACGTGAAATGATCGTTGCAGGCAATTTATGGGGCTCTGTCGTCGCTAAAATAAATACAGCATGAGAAGGTGGTTCTTCTAATGTCTTTAAAAGTGCATTGAAAGCACTGGTAGAAAGCATATGCACTTCATCAATGATATACACTTTATATCTGCTACTAGCAGGAGCAAATCGAACTTTCTCAATGATGTCACGTATTTCTTCAACGCGTGAATTAGACGCAGCGTCAAATTCAATAACATCTGGATGAGAACCCTCTGTAATACTCAAACAAGTAGCACATTCGTTACAAGGCTCATTTGATGGTGCCTGCTCACAGTTTAAAGCCTTTGCAAAAATTTTAGCTGTGCTTGTTTTCCCGGTACCACGTGGGCCAGAAAATAAATAAGCATGCGTTGTTTTATTCGCTAGGAGAGCATTTTGTAGCGTTCTTTTGACATGTGCTTGACCAGACATTTCTCGAAATGATTGTGGTCGATACACACGATAAAATGCTTGATACGTCAATGATTTCCTCTCCTCTTCTTCATTATATAGAATAGTTCTATTATAGCATTTGCTTCATTATTTATAAAATAGTGTCATCGTTTTTCTAAAAATTCAGGACGATTGTTTTTCACCAGCTCTACTTATAAGTGAGGCTGATGCATTTCTTATGTACCCATCCCACCCGTCACCTTGTACAATTTGTAGCTTCTTTAAACGTTCTGGCAACTGCCCCTCCGTCTAAAGAATCTAATGAATAGTAAAAACAACTTGTAAAAACAATAAAAAAACGCATCCGCCTTTTGGACGGATACGTTTGAATTGGCAATTTAATGCCGTGCACCTTTCTTCGACAGCCGCACATAAGCGTTACTCTTGTCGTTAGCTCAGATTAGGCAACCCCGCGGCACATGAATAAGACCACTTAATGCTGCTTCCTTCCGGACCTGACATGGTTCATGGGTATCCATTGCGCAGGACCCAATCGTCAACACTACGTGCAAAAGGCAGACCAAACAATACGGACAGCCTCGAAAAAGGAATTCAGTCTCGCTAGAGCGGATTGCGAGTTACAGGACACCGCTACCTTCCCACCTAGCACGGCAATAACTAGTATACTGACTGTTTTCATAAATTGCAACTTAATACGCATAATATTTGTGTGGAATATTCTATCAGTACTGTAAAAAAGAAATTATTAATCAATTATGCCTCGGCATAATTGCGTCCGGAATTGGCTTTGTGCTTAGATCTGCGTGAGGGCCGACACGATGTCGGTCATTTCGGTAATGCCACAGGACGTGGCGTTCTTAGACTAAGTTCCTCTATTTCAGCGGGTGTTTGGACACCCGCTGAAATAAGTTAAAAAAAATCAAAAAACCTGTTGACGAGAATTTTAAAATATGATAAATTTATTTTTGTCGATGAGACAACGCAACAGAACAACATGGAGGTATACCCAAGTCTGGCTGAAGGGATCGGTCTTGAAAACCGACAGGCGGGTAACACCGCGCGGGGGTTCGAATCCCTCTACCTCCTCCAGTTTTAAAATTCCGACTACGAATGTAGCCGTTTTTTTTTGCCTAAAAATTATATGTAACACTTATTAGATGCCACTTCCGCTTAGGGTGTGGTATTTTTTATTGTAAATTACGATTTTATAACCGATTCATTATGCCTCAGCATAATTGCGTCCACAATCGGCTTTGTACTTAGGTCCGACAAGATGTCGGTCATTTCGGAAATGTCACAGGACGTGGCGTTCTTAGAACAAGTTCCTCTATCTCAGTGGATGTTTGGACACCCTCTGAAAGAAGTTAAATATCTATACCCCTTTCATCTCAAAGTCGCATTCTGGCAAACACAACGTCAAAAGTAGTGGTACAATTACTTTTATTTCTAACACGCAAACGAGTTCTTTAGCATTTCTTTTCTTTGCTATACTGCTCTGTTAATATTGGGAGGATTTTTTATGCATTCGAAATTTTACATATATCGTGCTTCCCTCACTTGGATTTTCACAATTGCACTGTTAACTGCTGTCGGTAGTGAGATTAAAATAATGCCTTTCTCGAATACAACTTTTCGTTTCGGATTAGGAAGCATCATTTTCTTTTTATGCACTTTACTTAGACCTACACCAATCATTTTGGCTGGATTTACTACAAGCATCGTAACAACCATTTTCCGAGTTATCATTAATTACTCTTTACATGATGTTCCATTAGTCGATAGTTTACTAATACATTTACCTGCTGCTACATTTTATATATCGTTCGCAGTATGCCTACAAATTCTAAGTATTCATCAATATAGAGAAAAACCACTATTGCTTGGATTACTAGTTGCGTTTAGTGAAGTATTCAGTAATTTAGTGGAACAACTATTTCACTTTATTATAAATTCTTATACTTTTTTACTCCTCCCTGATTTACTTATACTTTTAGCAGTTGCTTTATTACGTAGCTTTTTTGTTGTTGGTATTTATAGTTCCATTTTAATTGCTGAGCAAAAAAAACGGGTTCAGGAAATGCTTACAATCGGCTCAGATTTATATGTTGAGACACTTTATTTAAAAAAATCTATGAACCATATAGAAGCAATTACAGCTAGTGGATTTGATTTATATCGACAATTAAAATCGCTAGGCTATCGTGCGGAAAGTTTACAGGCACTCCATATTGCCCAGGAAATTCATGAAGTAAAGAAGGATTCACAACGCATTTATGCAGGTATTTCTAAAATTGTTGGTGACAAGAGCTTTGACTCACTCAGATTATCAGAATTATTACATTTTATCGAAGATGGCAACAGTAAATACGCAGAATTTTTAAAGAAAGAAATTGAGTTTATAATAAATATTGATATCGATTTTCAAACGAAAGAACATATTGCTTTGCTTGCGCTTTTGAATAATTTAACAGCTAATGCTATTGAAGCAATTGAGAATCAAGGTATCATTTCTATTGCCATTCAGCAGCAACAGGATGATACTGTAATCACAGTATGTGATAATGGGAAGGGAATTCCACACAGTAATCTCTCTATTATTTTTGAACCTGGATACACTACAAAATACAATGTAGACGGTGTCGCAGCAACAGGTATTGGGCTTTCACACGTTGTTGAATTAGTAAATAAATTGAATGGTTCAATATCCGTTGATTCAAACAATCAAAACACGATGTTTAAAATTAAAATTCCTACGCAAACTATTCAAACAGGAGAGACTTAAATGAGGTATTTTATTGTAGATGATGATCGAGCAAGTCGGGTCATGTTAAAACAAATTATTGAAGATAGTGGTTTAGGTACAGTAATTGGTGAAGCACGCAATGGTGAGGACGCTATCCCACAAATTTTAATGACACAGCCAGAGTTTGTACTGATTGATTTGCTTATGCCTAAGCTTGATGGAATAGCAACAGTCGAGCAACTTATTCAAAATCGTTTTGAGGGACAATTTGTTATGATTTCTCAGGTAGTGAATAAGGAGATGGTAGGTGAGGCCTATGAGCAAGGTATTGATTTCTTTATTCATAAGCCAATAAACCGTATTGAGGTTGAAAATGTTTTACGTAAAACAACTGAACAATTCCGCCTAAAAAACTCATTGCTTATAATTCGCCAATCACTTACAAATATTGATCTAAGTGAACAAATAAATCATAAAGCAACGTCACGTGATCATATTCAATCTATCTTAAATGATATGGGTATCGTTGGTGAAATCGGAAGCGAAGATATTATAGCTATCATCGAAACATTGCTTGCTCATCAGCACAAAATTGCACCACTACCTCCATTAAAGGAGCTTTATGAGGAAATTGCAGCTGTCACAAAGGCTACACCAGATGAAATTTTGAAAGAAAGTAAAGCCATTGAACAGCGTGTGCGCCGTACTATATTAGCAGCGATGATAAATCTCGCCAATTTAGGTGTCGTAGATTATACGAACTCGGAATTTGAATATTATGCACCTCGATACTTTGACTTTAAAGAAATTCGTCAGCTTATGACTCAGATAGAAGATCACGAAAATCGTAAAGCAAAAGTTAATATTAAGAAGTTTATTCAGGTGTTATATTCAGACATTTTAACAAAAGTAAATTAATTTTCTCGGATTTTGTCGGATTCCATAAGTCCTCTGTATTATTAAAATAAGGCAAGTCCTAAAAACTTAATATTAGGGGGTACTAAAGTTTTGAAGAAGAAATTTAGAATCAGTTTAGCCACTCAAATTTTAGTCGGTTTGATTTTAGGGATCATTGTTGGCGGTATCTTTTACGGAAACCCCAAAATTGAAACATATTTACAACCTTTAGGTGATATTTTCCTTCATCTAATTAAAATGATTGTTGTACCGATTATTATTTCAACATTAATCGTTGGTGTTGCTGGAACTGGAGATATGAAACAGCTCGGACGATTAGGTGGTAAATCACTTATTTACTTTGAAGTTATTACAACAGTAGCAATTGTAGTTGGTTTACTATCTGCAAACTTGTTCCAACCAGGCGCAGGTCTAAACATGAACGAACTTTCTCAAGGAGATATTTCGAAATACGTTGCTACTACAGAAGAAGTACAGCATGAAGGACCATTTGATATTATTGTAGGCATTGTACCAACAAATATCATTCAGTCAATGGGTGAAGGCGATATGCTTGCTATCATCTTCTTCTCAGTTATTTTTGGTTTAGGGGTAGCTGCCGTTGGCGATCGAGGTAAACCAGTATTAGACTTCTTCCAAGGGGTAGCAGATGCTATGTTCTGGGTAACGAACCTCGTAATGAAATTCGCTCCACTTGGAGTATTTGGTTTAATTGGTGTAACCGTTTCCAAATATGGATTCGCTTCACTAATACCACTTGGCAAACTTGCTATACTTGTTTATGCAACAATGCTATTCTTTATCTTTATCGTTCTTGGTCTTGTGGCAAAATTCACGGGTATCAATATTTTCTTCTTAATTAAAGTACTAAAAGATGAGCTAATTTTAGCGTTCTCAACGGCAAGTTCTGAGGCTGTATTACCACGAGTTATGATGAAAATGGAGAAACTAGGTGCTCCAAAGGATATCGTATCCTTTGTTATTCCAACAGGTTACTCCTTTAACTTAGATGGTTCTACACTGTATCAAGCTATTGCTGCATTATTTATTGCTCAAATGTACGGTATTCACCTAAGCATTGGTGAACAAATTACGTTAATGCTTGTATTAATGGTTACATCTAAAGGGATTGCAGGTGTTCCAGGAGTATCTTTCGTTGTACTTCTAGCAACTCTAGGTACTGTCGGCATTCCAGTTGAAGGTTTAGCATTCATCGCAGGTATCGACCGTATTCTTGATATGGGACGTACAGTCGTTAACGTAATTGGTAACTCACTTGCGTCATTAGTTATGGCGAAATGGGAAGGCCGTTTCGATACAGACAAAATGAAAAATTACTTTAAAGAAAATGAAAATTTAGCATAAAGATCAAAAAAAACCTCACGATGTACGGATGGCATCGTGAGGTTTTTTTTATTTTGTTAGAACTTTATCTAAATAAGCAATAATAGATTCTTTTCCATTTGTATGCGCCTCTTGTGCACGTATTTCATCTTTTTCAATCTTTACCTCAGCAGCTGCAATAATACGCTCTGCATCTTCCTGTGGCACGACAACGACACCGTCCACATCCCCAATAATATAATCACCAGGACGAACAGAAACGCCCCCAATAGCAATAGGAACATTTACTTCCCCACCACCATTTTTATAGCCAGCTGCTACCGTTGTGCCAATTGAAAACACAGGAAAGTCCAGCTCGCGAATTGCTGCGATATCACGAATAACACCATCAACGACAAGGCCCTGTACACCAATACCCTTCGCCAACGAAAGAACAAAATCACCGGCAACTGCACGATTGGTATTCCCTTTAGCATCGATTACTAATATATCTCCCTCTTTAGCAGCTCGGATTGCTTCTAATACTGCACCATTTTCGCCATCTGGTAAACGCACTGTTACCGCACGGCCAGCAATTTTATAATGATCTGCTAACGGTTTAATAGCACTACGTAAATTCGTATGTCCCCCTGTCGCATCTGAAACTGCAGTCGTTGGCACATGCTTAAAACTTACTTCCACCTTTGTCATCCATAACACCCCTATTATGATTTATGAAAGCTTACACAATTATTGTAAATAAAACTCATACACTATTTCAATATATATATCAGAAAATTATGTAAATAAAACAATTGAAGGGGTACTTATGGTATAAAAGACATTTGTAGAAAGAAGTTAAATTATTTTGATAAAATGCCTAGATTGTTCATCCAACGCCTCTGCAGCAGTAGCGATTTCAGCAAAATCATTCGTTGTTACATTAATTTGACCATTTGTTTTTTCAACTTTTTCGGCTATACGCGTGATACTCTCAGTGACTTGTCCTATCTCTCGCTCAATGCCCTCAACATTATCTTTTACTTCTGAAATAGATTGCTCCACCCTTACAGAAAGTTTTCTAACCTCTTTTGCTACAACATCAAAGCCTCGGCCATACTCACCAGCTCTTGCTGCTTCAATAGCTGCATTTAGTGCAAGTAAGTTTGTCTGAGAAGCAATTTCTTGAATGGTTTTCACAATTCCTTTAATAGATTCAGCTTGCTTCTGTAGCTGCGCAAGATTTCTCACATTATCGGCAGACTCTTGTGAAACCTCTTTCACTGTTTCCAGTAAATCCTCGTTATTTTGAATACCAGCCTCCGAACGGCCATGAAGCTCTTTAGACATGACCTTTAATGTATCAGCTACACTAACAATTTCATTTTGACGTTCAGTAATATTTGTTGCAATTTTCGATACGCCAATCACCCTTCTTGAATTATTAGCAAAGACAGGCATATAAGTAGCCTCAAGCCAAATTCTATTACCTCTTGCATCCATTCTTTCGATTTTATCCTGATAGCTATTACCAGCAACTAAGTTTCGCCAAAACTTCCCGTATTCTTTACTATTTGCAAATTCCGGTAAACAAAAATCCTTATGATCTTTTCCTATCATTTCTTCAACTTTATAGCCTAATGTTTTAGCAAAAAGTTCATTTACATAAGCAACTTTATGGTCCATATCAAAACGGATAATGGCTATATTTCGTTCAATTGCCAACACTACTTGATCATCGGTAACTTTTGTATCTATTGCCTGCATAACCTACACCTCTTTCATTGTATTAGCGAACTAAAATTTTTATAGTAATGAGCCTAACAAAAATATTTATACAGATTATTTATTGAGAAAAAACATGGGTATATTACCCATGTTTTTTTAATAAACTTAATACTTCCTCCGCCGTAGTAGCTACACGAATAAGTGGCTGTTGTTCTGTTCGTATAAAACCTTCCTCAAGCATTTTCTGAAAGTGTTGTAAAATCGCATCATAAAAGCTATTTACATTATATAGGATTACAGGCTTTTCATGTAATCCTATTTGTGCCCACGTAAATACCTCAAAATATTCATCCATTGTTCCACCACCACCTGGTAAAGCTATAAAAGCATCTGCTAACTCTACCATTTTGGCTTTACGTACATGCATAGACTCCACAAAATGAATTTCTGTTAACGAGGCATGTGCTATTTCCCGCTTCTGCAAATGAGTTGGCATCACGCCTATAACCTCTCCGCCAGCTTCTAATACTGCATCTGCTATTTTTCCCATCAGTCCTATTTTCGAACCACCATAAACAACACCATGACCATTTTGAGCTAATACAGTCCCTAATTCGGCTGCCCTCTCTGCATAAATTGGATTTATGCCTAAGCCTGAACCACAATACACTGCTATTCTTATAACAATCCCTCCTAACCAAAAGACGTGACACAATAGCTACATATTGTCTCACGTCTTTTGATCATTTATTTTCTTCAATTGCTGTTTCTGCCCGGCGAATCGCTTTCGGCCAGGACAAAAATTTATCTTCCTATTGTAGAAATATAAGCTTTAGCCAAACCTTTTATTTACGTAAATGACTTGTTTGTTTTAACATATGACTGATACGGCTCACAATTGATTCAATCGCTTCAGGATTTTTTAATAAATCATAATCATTAATATCTAAACGTAGAACCGGGCATGAATTAAAATTATTAATCCAGTTCTCATAGCGATCATGCATTTCAATCCAGTAATCATGCGGTGTTTGTTGCTCCATTGAACGTCCACGCTCTTGGATACGACCAATTACATCATCAATTGGCCCCTCTAGATAAACAAGTAAATCTGGATGAGGGAAGTATGGTGTCATCACCATCGCATCAAATAAATTTGTATACGTCTCATAATCTGTTGGACTCATTGTACCTTTGTCATAGTGCATCTTCGCAAAAATCCCTGTATCTTCGTAGATTGAGCGATCTTGAATAAACCCGCCGCCATATTCAAAGATTCGCTTCTGCTCCTTAAAACGCTCAGCTAAAAAATACACTTGTAAATGGAAGCTCCATTTTTCAAAGTCCTCATAAAATTTATCTAAATATGGATTCGTATCCACCTTTTCAAAAGAGGTACGAAAATTTAGCGCCTCTGCCAACGCTTTTGTCATCGTTGATTTCCCTACACCAACCGTACCAGCGATTGTAATGACCGTTTGTGGTGGAATATCGTATTTCTCTCTCAAATTCATTGTTGCAAACTCCTTTGTTGTAACGTGTCCTTTATTGTTTGTAAAACATGTGTCAAATCATTTGGATTTTTTACGAAATCAAGCTGATCACCATTAAATCGAATAATAGGAATTTCAGGATGCATTTTCTCAAAATGCTCGATAAAAGAATGATAATCTGCCACCAGTTGCTCCATGTAATCTCGCGAAATCATTTTTTCAAATTCACGACCACGCATCGCAATACGTTTCATCAACGTATCAACACTTGCATGTAAATAAACAACTACATTAGGTACAGGCATATCTTTCGTTAATATTTTATAAATTTTCTCGTATTTATCATACTCAGTTGATGCCAATGTACGCTTTGCAAATATTAAATTTTTAAAAATATGGTAGTCCGCTACAACAGGTTTATCATGCGTTAAACGGAAACTTTTTATATCCGATAATTGTTTATAGCGATTACATAGGAAGAACATTTCCGTTTGGAAGCTCCATTCCTCAATGTTTTCATAAAACTTATTTAGAAAAGGGTTTTCGTCTACTATTTCTTTTAATAGATGGTAATTAAATGCCGCCGCAATCTCTTTCGATAAAGAGGTTTTACCAACACCAATCGGACCTTCTACCGTAACAAATGGAACCGTCACCAGAAGCTCCTCCTTTATGTTCTATGGATTCTATCATCAATTACCTCGTCTTCGAGGTTTTTTTATAATCAGTGCTTTTCATTGTATCATAGAGAGAAAATGAAAGACAGAATCAAACTATTTCTCTATAAAATAGGCGACAAAAAAATAGACCCACTATTGTGGATCTATTTTTAACCTTATAATTTAACTCGCTGTAAACGCAGTGCATTTAATACAACAGATACTGAACTAAACGCCATTGCTGCACCTGCTACCCAAGGAGCTAGTAAACCGACTGCGGCAATTGGAATACCTAATGTATTGTAAGCAAATGCCCAGAATAAGTTTTGTTTAATGTTGCGCATTGTTTTACGACTCATTATGATAGCATCCGCGATACTGTTTAAATCGCCTCGAATTAGTGTAATATCCGCTGCTTCCATAGCTACGTCCGTACCGGTACCGATCGCCATCCCAATATTAGCTGTCGCAAGTGCCGGTGCATCATTAATGCCATCCCCAACCATCGCCACTTTTTTACCTTGAACTTGCAGTTTTTTCACTTCATCTGCTTTGCCTTCCGGAAGAACTTCAGCAATCACATGATTCACACCAACTTCTGCTCCGATTGCCTGTGCTGTACGTTCATTATCACCAGTCATCATAATGACAGTAATACCCATTTCTTGTAAACGACTAACCGCTTCTTTTGAAGTATCTTTCACTGTATCAGCAACTGCTACTAGACCAGCATACTGACCGTTAATCGCAGCTAACATAGCAGTTTTACCATTTTCCTCTAAATGCTCCATTGTTGGTAGAATATCATCAATATGAATACCGTATTGTTGCATCAATTTACGAGTACCGATAACAACCCCTTGACCAGATACAGTCGCTTGCACACCGTAACCTGGTATTGCTTCAAAAAATTGAACATCTCCTAGGTCAATTCCGCGATCAGTAATTCCTTGAACAATTGCTTCTGCTAACGGATGCTCGGATTGCTTCTCTGCTGCGCCAATTAACGATAAAAATTGTGCCTCGTCTTGATTCGCCGCTAATACAACATCCGTTAATACAGGTTTGCCGTGTGTCACTGTACCTGTTTTATCAACAACTACTGTATCGATGCTTTGTGTTTGCTCTAAATGCTCTCCACCTTTAAATAAAATACCAAATTCCGCCGCACGGCCAGAGCCCGCCATAATCGATGTTGGCGTTGCTAATCCAAGCGCACATGGACAAGCGATAACAAGTACTGCAATTAATACTTCTAGTGCAGGTGTAAATTCACCAGGTCGCACCCAAATAATCCAGATTAGAAACGCTACAATCGCAATACCAACAACTATTGGTACAAAAATACCTGAAATTTGGTCTGCTAAGCGTTGTATCGGTGCTTTTGAGCCTTGTGCATCTTCTACAACTTTAATAATTTGAGCTAAGGCTGTATCGCGACCAACTTTAGTTGCCGTCATTCTAATAAAACCATTTTTATTAATAGTGGAACCAAATAATAAATCGCCTTGCTTTTTATCAACAGGTAAACTTTCTCCCGTTAACATCGATTCATCGACAGCTGTTGTTCCTTCTAACACTTCACCATCGACAGGAATTTTTTCACCAGGTTTCACTAAAATAATGTCGCCAATGACTACTTCTTCTAATGGTACTTCTTTTTCTACACCTTCACGAACAACGATGGCCGTTTTTGCCTGAAGGCCCATTAACTTTTTGATTGCTTCAGAAGAGCGGCCCTTCGCTTTTGCCTCAAATAATTTACCTAATAAAATTAAAGTAATTAATACGGCACTCGTTTCAAAATATAGATGAGGGGCATGATGTGACCCCGTAGTAATAATGGCTTGATATAAACTATAAAAATACGCTGCAGAGGTACCCATCACTACAAGTACATCCATATTGGCACTACTATTGCGTAAAGCTTTGTATGCCCCAACATAAAATTGCTTCCCAATGATAAATTGAACGGGAGTGGCCAACACCATTTGTACCCACGGATTCATTAAAAATTCAGGAACATATAAAAATGATGTAAATGAAAAGTGTCCTACCATCGTCCAAAGTAATGGTAATGAAAGAATGGCCGAGAAAATAAATTTTTGCTGCTGTTGCTTGATGGCCTGTTCTCGATGATCTACTGTCTCTTGCTCATCTGCTTTTTGATGCGCTTCATATCCTAATTTTTCAACCTTCGCAATAATATCTGCAATCGTCACCTCAGATGGGTTAAACTCTATAGTTGCTTTTTCGAGCGCTAAGTTTACGTTCGCAGAGGATACACCTGCTAGTTTATTTAAACCCTTTTCTATCCGTGTAGCGCAGGCTGCACATGTCATGCCTGTTATATCGAATTCAGTTTTTTGTTTAACGACACCATAACCAAGTGCTTCAATTTTCTTTTCAAAGTCTTCTTCATTTAGTTTTGTCGGATCATATTTAATGGACGATTTTTCAAGCGCTAAATTAACCGTCGCTTGTTCTACACCATCCATTTTATTTAAACCTTTTTCTATTCGAGTTGCACAGGCTGCACATGTCATACCTGTAATTTGCAAATTCGCTTCCTTTAATTCTGAACTCATGATCATTTCTCCTCCCTACATACCAACTAGGGGTATGTGTAATTGAAAATAATAGAGTGCTACTTGAGCACCCTATTTATATTATTTAACGTCATAGCCTTGATCGTCGATTGTTTCTTTAATTTGGTCTAGAGATACTTGTGTTTCATCAAATGCTACTTCTACTAAACCATCAGCTAAGTTTACTTTTACTTGTTCAACGCCTGCTAAAGCTCCAACACTTTTTTCCACTGAGTTTACACAATGTCCACATGACATTCCTTGTACGTTTAATGTTACATTTTGCATAAAATATCTCTCCTTTTAATTTAGGTACTATATAGGGGTATATATTTATTAAAAAAAATCGAGTGTGTTGATTAACCATTTTTATCCACTTTAATTATTTTGAAGGCTCTGATTTCCGCTACGGGTAAAATGCACATACATTAGCAAAATATCAACAAAAAAATCCTTTTATCAGTTAATGATAAACCTATAGTTTCCTAATCAACACGCCTGAAAAAACTTTTACTTCTTCATTAATTTTTGAATGGTCACTACTAATTCATCTAACACTGCTTCATCACCTTCTGATAGGCGATCTACTACACATCCCTTTAAATGACCTTCTAATAATATTTTTGCTACACTATTTAAAGCAGACTGTGTGGCAGACAGTTGCGTAATAATATCATCGCAGTAAACATCTTTGTCAATCATCCCTTTAATGCCTCGGATTTGACCTTCGATTCGATTTAAACGAGTCGTTAAATCTTTTTTTACGCGTTCAGGATGATGACTTTTTCGACACGACATACCTTCCTCTGTATGACAAACATCCTTTTTCACTATATCCTCCATACAATACACCTCCTACTCACACTCATCATACTATACCCACGAAGGGTATGCAAAGTGTAAAAAGAACTAAATAATTTTTTTATTAATGATGATGATTCGACTGCTCAGTTTCTATTGTACATAAAATTGATTGATCATGCTTATGTGCCAGTGTTTCCAACTGAATCGTTACATGCTTTATGCCCTTATGCTCAAGATTATGTTCAATTTCCCGTAATATATGCTCACCATCCGCAATTTTTAGCTGATCATCGACAACAGCATGACAAGAAAGTGCATTTGTTCCACTTGTTATTGTCCAAATGTGTAAATCATGAATGCTATGAACGCCATTTGTTTGTACAATAGTTTGTACGATTTCTTCAACGTCAACGTTTGAAGGTGTGCCTTCCATGAGAACATGGACAGCAGCCTTCGTTACATAGTAGCCGCTTCTTAATACTAATGCTGCAACAATAACACTCGCAAGTGGATCAGCCCAGCCCCAGCCAAAAAACATTATTAACAGTGCGGCAACGATGGCCCCTACAGATCCAAGCATATCGCTTAATACGTGTAAATAAGCTCCACGCATATTTAAATTATCTTTTGTATCACTGCCACGCATCATAATCCATGCTACTAAAATATTTATCAAAAGACCGATTGTACTAATAACTAGCATGCCTGTTGTTGCTACTTCTGGTGGATTGGCAAAACGTTCTATTGCCTCATAGAAAATGAATAAAGCAATTAAAATTAAAGTCACACCATTTAATACCGCTGCTAAAATTTCAAATCGTTTATAACCGTATGTTTTACTATAGCTAGCAGCCTTTTCTCCAAATATAAAAGCAAGTAAAGCTATTGCTAATGAAATTGAATCACTTAACATATGTCCTGCATCGGATAAAAGAGCCAAACTATTTGTTAAATAGCCACCAATCGCTTCAACAACCATATAACTCGTAATAATAATAAATGATAAGATTAACACCTTTTTATTTGCGCCATGTGTATGGTCATGGCTGTGATCATGATTATGTCCCATTTCTTATCCCTCCATTAGTTCTAGTTATGTGTAGCATGCTCAATAGCTTGCATTAACAAATTCATAATGTGATCATCATCTTTTGAATAATATAAGGTTGTGCCTTCCCTTCTATATTTCACTAACCGTAAATTTTTCAAAAAACGTAACTGATGTGAAACTGTTGATTGGCCTAAATCTAAAATTTCAGCGATGTCGTTGACTGAATGCTCATCCGTACATAATAAATTCAAAATGCGAATTCTTGTCGGATCACTTAAAGCTTTAAATGTTTGAGACACGACGAATAGTGTCTCTTCGTCTAAATGTTGTTCTTTGTTATTATGAACCTCTGTATTTTGTAATTTTTCGTCCATTTAGCTTACCCCTAACTTTTATATTTATATATGAGCATGTGTTCATATATAAATATAGATGGTTGTTTTGAATATGTCAACGTTTTAACTTCTCACATAATACGGAGGAGATGTTGCCGAGACTTAATTGACAGTAGCAATTGTCAATTAAGCAGGATACACTAAATGATAAGGAGAGATCATAGTGGATATTTTTGAAACAGACCGATTGTTTATGAACGGTGCACTGGAAGAAGCTAAGAAAGCAGCTTTACTTTGGGAAGTACCGATAGGAGCTGTGCTTGTCTACGATGGAGAGATTATTGCACGTGCTCATAATTTACGAGAAACAACACAAAACGCGACGACGCACGCTGAACTAATGGTCATTCAAGAAGCTTGTAAAAAAATAGGTAGCTGGCGTCTTGAAAAAACAACACTCTATGTGACGCTTGAACCTTGCCCTATGTGTGCAGGTGCCATTTTACAATCCCGTGTGCCACGTGTTGTATATGGTGCAAGAGATATAAAAGCTGGTTGTGTAGATTCACTCTATCGTTTATTAAACGATGCACGCTTTAACCATGAATGTGAAGTAACAGAAGGAATTTTAGCTGAGGAATGTGGACAAATCTTAACCGATTTTTTCCGAGCATTACGCGAACGAAAAAAGGCCGAGAAAAAAGCGCGACAAGCTCTAATTGTTGAAAATGAAAAATTTTAATAAAAAATTCACGCTACGGGTTAAAAAGAAAAACTACTGTTGAAATTTCAACAGTAGTTTTTTCATTTCTTGACTCCGATTACTTTGGAGCAATTACTTCTTTTCCGCCCATATATGGTCTTAATACTTCAGGAATCACTACGCTTCCATCGGCTTGTTGATAGTTTTCTAAGATTGCTGCTACTGTACGGCCGATTGCAAGACCTGAGCCGTTTAATGTGTGTACATACTCTGGTTTTGCATTTGGCTCACGACGGAAGCGAATATTTGCTCGACGTGCTTGGAAATCTTCAAAGTTAGAGCATGAAGAAATTTCACGGTACATATTTTGCGCTGGAATCCAAACTTCTAAATCGTACTTTTTCGCTGCAGTAAAACCTAAATCAGCTGTACACATTTTTAGTTTGCGGTATGGTAACCCTAATAATTGCAGTACTTTTTCAGCATGACCTGTTAATAGTTCTAACTGTTCATAAGATTCCTCCGGTTTAACAAAGCGTACTAATTCTACTTTGTTGAATTGATGTTGGCGAATTAAACCACGCGTATCGCGTCCCGCAGAACCCGCCTCTGAACGGAAGCAAGCACTGTATGCCGCAAAGCCCTGTGGTAATGCTTCACCTGGTAAAATTTCATCACGATAGAAGTTTGTCACAGGTACTTCTGCTGTTGGAATCATGAAATAATCTGTGTCATCCAATTTAAAGACATCTTCTTCAAATTTAGGTAGTTGCCCTGTACCTGTTAAGCTATCACGATTGACAATTACAGGTGGTAGCATTTCTTCATAGCCATGCTCTTCAGCATGTAAGTCCATCATAAACGTCATTAATGCACGTTCTAAACGAGCACCAAGGCCACGATAGAATAAGAAACGACTACCCGTCACTTTTGCACCACGTTCAAAGTCTACAATTTGTAAGTCCGTAGCGATATCCCAATGTGCTTTAATGTCAAAATCAAATGTTGGTACATCACCCCAAGTATATTCCTCAACATTATCATCCTCTGTTGTGCCGACTGGTACAGATTCATGTGGAACGTTTGGTAAACGCATCATCATATCTTTAAAGCGATCTTCTACATCATTTAATTGGACATCTAGTTCTTTAATTTCATCGCCAACCTGACGCATACGTGCAATAACTTCATCAGCATTTTCCTTATTACGCTTCATAATAGAAATTTGCTCAGATACTTTATTGCGCTCAGCTTTAAGCTCTTCTGTTTTTGCAATTAATTCACGACGCTTTGCATCCAATTGTTCAAAATCGTCTAAGTTTCCTAAATCCTCATTACGTGTTAATAGCATTTCTTTAATTTCCGCGAAATTGTCGCGCACGCGTTTAATATCTAACATCGTCATACCTCCAGTAGATTATTAATGATGGGAAAATAGTCAGTGGGAACACAAAAAAGCCCTCATCCCCAAAAGGGACGAGAGCTACCCGCGTTGCCACCCTAATTGACTAGACACATTGTACTTTGTCTAATCCACTTATTTCATAACGGCATTTCAGCCGGCGACAGCCTACTTCATTCACTTCGACTGCGCAACTCCAGGACGGATTCACAAGTGCTTTTATCAGCTTCCACCACCCGCTGACTCTCTAAAAAAAACGTGCTTGTTACTACTTCCCATCATCGTGTTAAGTTATTTAAATTTTATCCATACTGTACTATATGAAATGAGATTTTGCAAGTCATACCATAAAAGATACAAAATATTCAAGAACACGTGTATCTTCCGTTAATTCAGGATGGAAGGAACACCCTAATAAATGACCGTCTTTTGCTAACACGATTTTCCCGTCATGCTCCGCTAATACTTCAACACCTTCACCTACGGAAACAATATGTGGCGCGCGTATAAAGACAGCCGGAATGACAGGACCTATTTCAGGTATATCGAGCTTCACTTCAAAGCTATCTACTTGACGTCCATAAGAATTCCGTGCAACTACCACGTCCATTACTGCTAAATGTGATTCATAATCCACTAAGTCCTTTGCTAATAAAATCAATCCTGCACATGTTCCAAACATCGGTAAACCTTGCTTTGCAAGTGTGCGAATTGGCTCTAATAGCTCGTATCGATTCAGCAATTTGCGCATCGTTGTGCTTTCTCCACCAGGCAAGACAAGTCCATCAAGCTTCTCTAAATCACTTCTTTGTTTTACTAAGACCGCTTCGCACCCGAGAGACTCTAACGTTTGCACATGCTCTCGCACCGCGCCCTGTAATGCTAAAACACCGATTCGCTTCATTTTACCAGCCTCGCTCTTGCATACGCTCATTTTGACTAAGCTGTGCAATATCGATGCCTTTCATCGGAACACCTAACTCTTTTGAAATTTCAGTAATTAGCTTGTAGTCCTTATAATGCGTAGTAGCTTCAACAATTGCACGAGCAAATTTCTCTGGGTTTTCTGATTTGAAAATACCAGAACCAACAAATACACCGTCAGCTCCAAGCTCCATCATTAATGCTGCATCCGCTGGCGTAGCAACTCCACCTGCTGCAAAATTTACTACTGGTAAACGGCCAAGACGCTTAATTTCTCTTAATAATTCAAAAGGAGCACCAAGCAATTTAGCCTCTGTCATTAATTCGTCCTCTGTCATACCAACTACCTTACGTACTTGCGCATTCACTTTTCGAATATGGCGAACCGCCTCTACAATATTACCCGTCCCTGGTTCCCCTTTAGTTCGTAGCATAGAAGCCCCTTCACCTATGCGTCGAGCTGCTTCGCCCAAATCACGGCACCCACAAACAAAAGGCACTGTATAATCACTTTTTAATAAATGAAACTCCTCATCCGCTGGCGTTAATACTTCACTTTCATCAATATAATCAACACCCATTGCTTCTAACACTCTTGCTTCTACAATATGTCCAATACGTGCCTTAGCCATTACGGGAATGGATACAGCTCCCATGACCTCCTCGACAATACGAGGATCCGCCATACGTGCAACACCACCCGCCTTACGAATGTCTGATGGTACTCGTTCTAATGCCATGACAGCTACAGCTCCTGCCGCTTCCGCAATTTTCGCCTGCTCCGCATTAATAACATCCATAATGACGCCACCCTTTTGCATTTCTGCCATCCCGCGCTTAACTAACTCTGTACCTGTTTGTCTCATGATTTCTAACCTCCACCTTTATGATGAAATTTAGTATAATCGAAATTGACCATATAAAAATATCCAGTTTACTAAATAACCATAAGGTCAGGGAGATGAATGAACATGGACATGCTATTATTCCAACTAGAAAAAAATGGTGAAAAACCGCTCTATGACCAGCTCTATAGCGGCATTAAGGAAGCTATTATTTCAAAGAAAATTGCAGTAGGAGAAAAATTACCATCAAAAAGAAAATTAGCCGATTTTTTGAATATTTCTCAAACAACTATTGAAATTGCATATGCACAGCTACTTGCAGAAGGCTATATTATGTCTAAATCTCGTGTCGGTTATTTCGTAGAGGAAATTGACGAGCTTCCATATATTCAACAGGACACAATAGTTTCTTTACACGAGCAACCTAAGAAAAAATCTTACAAGATAGATTTTAATCCTGGTTCTATCGATATTGATGCCTTTCCATTTCAAACATGGCGGAAATATGCGAAAGAGCTCTTTGATGATGCCTCAAAGGATTTATTATTAACAGGTGAGCCTCAAGGAGAACTATCTTTACGAACGGAGATTGCTAATTATTTATTTCAATCACGCGGGGTTATTTGTAGTCCCGAGCAAATTGTCATCGGCTCAGGAACCGAACAGCTTCTACCAATGATATTGCGCCTCTTCGGTGACGATACTTGCTTTGCGCTTGAAAACCCAGGGTATCCAGCTGTTCATCGTATGTTTTCCCAGCATAAAAGGAAAGTATACCCAATTGCGGTCGATGATGAAGGAATTGTCATCCATGAGCTCGAAAAAACTAGCGCTGACGTTGTCTATATTACGCCATCACACCAATTCCCTACAGGAGCAGTATTATCGGCTACAAGACGTGCACAGGCTTTAAATTGGGCCGCACAAAGCTCCTCTCGATACATTATTGAAGATGATTACGATTCCGAATTTCGTTATACTGGAAAACCAATTCCAGCACTTCATGCATTAGATCGAAATGATAAAGTCATTTATATGAGTACATTTACAAAATCATTAATGCCGTCCTTGCGTGTTGCTTATTTTGTACTTCCATCAAAATTACTTGCTACTTATAATGATGTGTTTAATTACTATTCATCAACGGTACCTCGTTTTGATCAACATATCGTAGCTAATTTTATGCGTGATGGCCATTTTGCAAAGCATTTAAATCGCATGAGGAAAGTTTATCGAAAAAAGCATGAAAAACTTACTTCTATTTTAGAAAACTATTCTAACCAAATTAATATTACTGGTGAGCAAGCAGGAATGCATATTTTACTAGATGTACAGCATACTTTGTCCGAAAAGCATTTACAGCAGCTTGCCTCCAATTCGGACATCAAAATTTATCCACTATCTGATTATCGCCTAGATCACTTCGCACCCTCGCAAGCTCAATTTTTACTAGGTTTTGGAGGTATACCTGTTCATGAAATTGAACCTTCAATTGAAAAGCTAATGAATTGTTGGGACATACAGAAAAAACACAGATCAACCTCACCTTAAAAGGTTGATCTGTGTTTCCGTTATGTTACGATTCAATTAGTTGGATATTATATAGCTTAAACCATGTATGGATTTGGCCGAGATAAGCTAAAAGCTGTGGACCTGCCATTAATTGTCCATACCAAGGAACTTTGAAAGAACTGCCACCAGATTCAATTAGCCCTATTAGCTTCTGACGCTCAAACAATTCATGAAGAATTGAATTTTTATCCTCCATTATTTCTCTTAGCCATTTTTGAACACCCGCTGTATAAACTGGATGATATGTTTTAGGGTACGGATTCTTTTTCCGATATAAAATTTCTTCTGGCAATAAATGTTGCATTGCCTTACGAAGCAAACCCTTTTCTATACCTCCTAAATTTTTCATTTCCCAAGGAATATTCCACGCATATTCCACAAGTCGATGATCTGCAAACGGAACACGAACTTCAAGACTTGCCCCCATGCTCATACGGTCTTTTCGTTCCAACAATGTTTGCATAAACCATACCGTATTCAAATAAAACATTTCACGTTGCCTTACTTCCTCAATACTCTCTCCATCAAGATATGGTACTTCGGCAATTGTTTGCGAATATGCTTGTTGTGCAAATGATTCAACGTTTAATTTCTTACGCCACCGCTCTTGTAACATTGTTGATCTTTCAGACAGTGAACGAATCCAAGGAAAACCTGTTGTCTTTTCTGTAAACCATGGATAGCCGCCGAAAATTTCATCTGCACATTCACCCGATAGTGCAACGGTAAAGTCTTTTTTTATTTCTCGACAAAACCATAGTAACGATGAATCTACATCTGCCATCCCTGGGGAATCTCTAACAACGACAGATTCTACCAACCAATCGATTAATTGCTGCTGAGAAATTTCCTCAGCATGATGTGTTGTACTAAAGGTATCTGTCATTTTTTGAATCCAATACGTGTCTGTTGATGTTTGAAAAGCATGTGGATTAAAGAAGCGTTCATTATCCTCATAATCTATAGAATACGTATGGAGCATGCCTTTGTTTTGTTCATGAAACCTGTTTGCTGCAATTCCAGTAATAATGCTGGAATCTAATCCGCCTGAAAGAAATGTACAAATCGGTACGTCTGAAACAAGCTGTCGTTCAATAGCGTCCGTAAGCAAAAAACGGACATGTTCGATTGTTTCCTCTAATGACTCTTCATGTCGTTTACTTTGTAACTGCCAATACTGCCAAACTCGTATACCCGCTCTAGAGAAACGCATTGCATATCCTGGACGTAGCTCACTAATATTTTGGAAAAGTGATTTTCCGGGCATTCTAGACGGCCCTACAGCCATCATATTTGCTAGCCCTTCCGTATTAACGGTTGTTTTAATCAATGGATGAGCTAATAATGCTTTCACCTCGGATGCAAAAAGCAGGCCGTCTTGTTGTTCAGTGTAAAACAAAGGTTTTACACCTAGTCGATCTCGACATAAAAAAAGAGATTGTGATTGTTCATCCCATATACCAAAAGCGAAAATTCCATTTAAAAAATCAACACACTGCTCTTTCCATTCAATATAAGCAGTTAATAATACTTCCGTATCTGAATGCGTTGTAAAAACATGCCCTCGATTTTGAAGCTCTTTCCTTAACTCTTCTGTATTATAAAGCTCGCCATTATATGTAATGACATAGTTTGAACCATCATGTACTTTCTTCATCGGTTGCTTTCCACCGATTAAATCTATGACAGCTAGCCGACGATGGCCAAATGCAATATGCTCACTACACCAAATATTTTCATCATCAGGCCCTCGTTTATTTAATGTTTGCGTCATTAACTTTAGAATTTCATTACTCGTTCTTAAATCCTTTTGAAAGCTAGCCCATCCTGTAATGCCACACATTTAGCCACATCCTTTCGCCTAATAGCGTATGCAGTAGAGCGAAAAAACGTGAAAAAGAACACGAGATGTTTGAAAACATCTACGTGTTCTTTAAATTAATTATTAAAATAAGCCACCAACAAAGTCAGTAATGCTGCTCCATAAGTTTCCGAAGAAGCTACCAATACCTTGGAAGAATAATGAGATACCACTAGCACGCTCCACAGCCTCTGTTGTGACAACATCGGCCTTAAGACCCTTACCGTCAATAAAACCGTGATCTGTGCCCTCTGAGCGCTCAATAACTACCTTCCCGACAACTGTATCCTTCTTAACCTCTGCTTCAAGACTCTTTTTATCTAATACTAGTTTAGGTTTATATAAGTCTTTTTCAGATGACTTGATCATAAATGAAACTGGTTCTTTAACAGCAATCGCTACATTCTTTTCTTTACCTTTCGTAACTTTTACTGTTTCTTGATCTTTAAACTTATAGTTCGCTGGAATAATTTCTTGTTTCGAGAATTGTGAGAAGCCATAGTTAAATAATTTAGCTGTTTCATCAAAGCGAGCTTTATATGAGCCTTCTCCGTTTGCATCTACAGCCTTCATTACTACAGAAATTAAACGTGTACCGTTGCGCACTGCAGTACCTGTAAAGCAATGTCCAGCAAAGTCTGTTGTTCCTGTTTTTAATCCATCAACGCCTTCATATTTGTACACTAATCCTGGCAACATAAAGTTCCAGTTCTCCATTTTAATTGCATCTTCTGTACCTTCACGGAACGTCTTTTTTGCAATTTTAGACGTTTTTAATACGTCTGGATGATCTTTTAGTAAATGATATGCTAATTTAGCTACAGACTTAGCAGGCATTACGTTTTCATCATTTGGTCCTGTACCTGCTGGATGCATACCAAATAGATTTGCATTATTAAGACCAGAAGAGTTTACGAATTTATAGTCTGTAAGACCAAGCTCTTCTGCTTTTTTATTCATTAGCTTTAAAAACTCAGTTTCAGTACCCGCAATTGTTTCTGCTATAGCAACTGTAGCAGCATTTGCAGAGTAAATTGCCATCGCCTCATATAATTCACGAATTGTGTAAGATCCATCTCTACGCAATGGTACATTACTTAACGCACGATCTTGAGACATTTTATACGTATAATCAGTTACATGATATTCCTGATCCCACTTAACTGTACCTGCATCAATTGCATCCAATAACAGGTATTCAGTCATCATTTTTGTCATACTCGCAATACCTAGTGAAGTATCTGCATTTTGTTCATATAAAATTTTTCCTGAATCTGCGTCAATTAAAATTGCAGCATCCACGTGTAGTCCTAAATCTGTTTCTGCATTTGCCTTCGCTGGAATACCTGCTAAAACACTAAATAACAAAACAGGAATTAGGAGTAAGCGTATAACAGTGTTCATTGTCTTTTTCACCTTTAAAGCCCTCCAAAAAATATTCTTATCCTCGACATTTTATCATATATAGCAATGTCCGTGCGCACTCTCTATCATAAAAAAATGCTCTCGTGTCATCTTTGTAGACGATTCGAGAGCATAAAAGTTGCTAGTAATATATTACATCGAATAGTTTGGTGATTCTTTTGTGATTTGTACATCATGTGGATGTGATTCACGTAGACCTGCACCTGTCATTCGAACAAACTGAGCATTTTCACGTAAGAACTCAAGGTTAGCTGAACCGCAATAGCCCATACCTGCACGAATACCACCGATTAGTTGATAAATAGTATCCGCTAGAGGTCCTTTGTAAGGAAGACGACCTTCAATACCTTCAGGCACTAATTTTTTCGCATCCTCTTGGAAATAACGATCCTTTGAACCTTTTTCCATAGCTCCAATTGAACCCATACCACGGTATACCTTGAAGCGACGACCTTGGAAGATTTCAGTTTCACCAGGAGATTCAGAAGTACCTGCAAGAAGTGAACCAAGCATTACAACATTACCACCCGCTGCAAGAGCTTTTACGATGTCACCAGAATATTTAATGCCTCCATCAGCAATAATTGTTTTCCCAAGTTCACGTGCTACTGTTGCACAATCGTAAACAGCTGTAATTTGTGGTACACCTACACCAGCTACGACACGAGTTGTACAAATAGATCCTGGTCCAATACCAACTTTCACTACATCTGCACCAGCCTCAAATAATGCGCGTGCACCTTCAGCTGTTGCCACGTTACCAGCGATAATTTCAAGCTCTGGATAAGATTCACGGATAGAGCGAATTGTTTGTAATACACCCTCAGAATGACCGTGAGCTGTATCGATTACTACGATGTCTACTTGTGCTTCAACAAGCTTTTCAATACGTATCATCGTATCCTTTGAAACACCAACTGCTGCCCCTACTAATAAACGACCATGTATGTCTTTTGCAGCGTTAGGGAACTCAATTACCTTTTCGATATCCTTAATTGTAATTAATCCAGTTAATTTACCTTCTTCATCTACAATTGGTAACTTTTCGATTTTATATTGTTGAAGAATCTTTTCAGCATCCTCTAGAGTCGTTCCAACAGGTGCTGTAATTAAATCTTCTTTTGTCATAACATCTTCAATTTTTAAAGAATAGTCAGAAATAAAGCGTAAGTCGCGGTTTGTAATGATCCCTACTAGCTTTTGGTTTTCCATGCTATCAACGATTGGTACACCAGAAATTCGGTATTTACCCATTAAATGCTCAGCATCGAAAACTTGGTGAGTCGGAGTTAAGAAGAATGGGTTTGTAATAACACCATTTTCAGAACGTTTTACTTTTTCTACTTGCTCAGCTTGCTCATCAAGCGACATGTTCTTATGGATAATACCGATACCACCTTGACGTGCCATAGCAATTGCCATTTTAGATTCTGTAACTGTATCCATGCCTGCGCTGATCATTGGAATATTTAATTTAATCTTCGGTGTTAGTTGAACTGATAAATCAACATCTTTCGGTAATACTTCTGAATGGGCTGGTACTAATAATACATCATCAAAAGTTAAACCTTCTTTGGCAAATTTAGTTTCCCACATTTTCGTAACGTCCTCCTATAGTTAAAAGAATATTAATTGTAAGATTAACAACGTGCTAAGCTACTGTCAAGAAACTTATAAAAGAAAGACAATTCAGATTTTTCTAAGTGCCATCTCTGATAGACTTTTCTTCCTTTTTTATACTGAAGAAAATATAGCTTTTTTTAATTTCTTCTATATTTAGAACAAATGTTAGTTAAGCTCTGTCTTATTTTAAGCAAGTTTTGTGGAATTATTGATAAATTATTAAAGTTTTTCATAAAAATAAAAAGACAGTCAGCACACAGCTGACTGTCTAAATTGCCTAGCGACGTCCTACTCTCACAGGGGGAAGCCCCCAACTACCATCGGCGCTAAAGAGCTTAACTTCCGTGTTCGGTATGGGAACGGGTGTGA
>NZ_JBHURE010000038.1:0-25952 GCF_042674095.1 Lysinibacillus sp. NPDC056959
CAACAGCAGGTTTTGGTTTTGTTTGTGCGAAAGCGCAGCGACAGCAACAGCAGGTTTTGGTTTTGTTTGTGCGAAAGCGCAGCGACAGCAACAGCTGGTTTTGGTTTTGTTTGTGCGAAAGCGCAGCGACAGCAACAGCACGATGTTGGTCACGAAGGCGTTATCACAGGATGTGATGGTGTTAGCCTTCGTACCCCTATCGCTGATCCCCAAGGAGTCGCCCAATCTCCACTTCAATCAACCTATTTCTATAATATACTTCCTATCAATAATTACAGTTCCTAATTTTAACTATTTTTTTATTTTTCGTATATAAAAATAATAAAATCACTCTGATACCGACTTTAATTTTCGTGTATAAAAATAATAAAAACAACCTGCAATACTAACGAAAGCACCAAAGTAAATACCGTATTTCGTCGCTAGTATGGAAATATTTTCAATGTGTTTTCCAAAGAACAAACCAAGTGTAAAGTAAATCAGTGTCCAAACAAAACCTGCTGAGTAGTAATACAAAGCGTATTTTTTAAATGACATGTTATTCATACCTACTAAATATGGAAGTATATGTCTCACGATTGGTATGAAATAGCTTATCACTAAAGCAAAATGACCGTACCTATCTAATAATTCTTTTGACTGTAATAAATATTTAGCCTTGTTCTTTTTCACCAATTTATCTAGTATTTTATGACCAAACACCTTTCCAAGAATAAACCCTAAGGAAAGTCCTGAAACTGCGCCAAGATAAGTTAGTACAAAAGCTTTCAACACACTCATTTTTCCTAACGATGATAAAAATCCACCACTCATCACAATCATCTCATCCGGAAGGGGCATACCAACGATTCCTAGCCATAAGCTGAAAAATAAAGCAAAATAACCGTATTGCTCAATATATGATAGAAGATCTTGTAATCCCATTAGCTAGCCCTCACATTTCCAAGTTTGCAGCTGAGTACATAGGCAGGTGGAAGGTTAATCCATACTTTTTCATGTGAAATGTCTTCAAAATAATTTTGGATAAATGATTTTCTAACAAGTGAATATTGGAATGTGATAAATTCTCCATCTTCTAAGCACTCCTTTACATTTTGTAAAATACGTGATGAAATGGCAGGATTCAATGATGTAAAAGGTAATCCAGATACGACATAATCAATTTTTTTAATATTTAATGCTGACATATAATCGCATAAATCCTCTGCTGAACCATGTATTACGATTATACTCGGCTCATGTTCAAATTGTTCACGAAGCTCTTCACAAAAAACTTTATTATTTTCAATAAGAATTAACTTTGTTGACTGCTCTTTTCTTTTCACTAATTCTTTCGTAAATGAACCCGTACCCGGACCTAGTTCAACAATATATCGGGCATTTTCAAAAGAAATTTGGTCGACCATTTTTTTTGCTAATTTTTTAGAACTAGGTGAAATTGCACCTATCGTTTTTGGATGTTTTATAAATTCAGTAAGGAACGTTAACATACATTTTCTCCCCGATCAAAGTATTATTTGAATACTTTTAATATAAAGAGCATTTCTTAAAGATTTCCGAGGAGATTTCTTAAATTTTTCTTAAGAGACCAGAAAAGATTGTTAGGTCATTGGTTCTAATAATTATTTCCTTTACAAAATTGTCATACAATTGCTTCCAGTAGAATAGAAACCTATATAAGGAATAATTGATACGGAAAAATAAGTGGGGTGTGAAAGGATGCTTAAACTAAATAATGCAAAAGAATTGGTACTCAGAATCGTACAACAAGACCCATTGTTTGTCGTAATACAAAATACACCTTCAGAAGAAATACTTTATAATGACGGCTATTTAGCGCATATTGAGGAAACAAATTATTATTCTACTTCAGAAGTCGCTAGCTGGTTTGAAATAACGGATGCGATGCTTCGCTATTATATTAAACCGTTCGAACAGTATATTTTTGATAATGCTACGAATAGCCCAAATACCAATATTCGTTTGAACCTTCCTGCCATCTTAAGACTTCGCATGATTTTACTGCTAAAAGATGAACACCGCGTTAAAGGCTTAAAGCTTTTACTAGGAATTGATGACAATGGTCAACACATCAAACACCAAATAACTGCAACAACTATGGGTACTGATGATTTAGCGAACAAGGTTGATGTTCTTGGAAATGTTCTTCAGCAAATGATACAAACTGGGCTTTTTAATATTCTTCCTGACGAAGAACATGGCACCCTACAAGTGACGATCAATCAAGACTTTCTCGCACAAAAAATTCAATTAGTATCCTCTGAATCGGATCTTCAAGTAGAAGAAATTCAAAAAGAAACAGCTGAGCTTAAGCTAGAAAACGAAAATTTACAAAAACAAATTTCAGAACTTCAAGAGCATAGTGTGAAGGATATTGTGCAAAAAATTCGTGAGCGTCATATTGAAAATGAAATTGTGTCAACATTACGGACAGAAGCATTACAGCAATATTCTATAGAGAATAATGCAGGCTATTTTAGAAAACTTTTTCGTTCCTCTCAAATTGAGATGGAAAAAGAGCAATTTGTGTTGGGTTATATTTCGAAGCACCTAGAAGAACGTTTAGAAGTAGCACTGAATAATTATTATGGCGAATAAATATCTTCAAGCTGTTGGTACATGTAAAATTGTCCTCACTTGGCGGAGAACATGATGGAGTCTTTTTAAAGAAACCATTCATGTTCTTTTTTTATATCGCACAGCCATTTAGCTCACACTGTTTAGTGTTGCATTGTATAGTAATTTATTTTTTTAAAATTAGTTTTATAATCATTATAAAGAACAGTCGAAGGGGTGAAATGTATGGCAATGATTGAGGTCAATAATCTAACAAAAAAGTTTGGAGATTTTTATAGTGTACAGAATGTGGACTTACAAATCGAAAAAGGTGAAGTGTTCGGATTTTTAGGACCCAATGGTGCAGGTAAATCTACAACAATTCGGCACTTAATGGGCTTCTTACAGCCGACACAAGGTCAGTGTTTTATTAAAGGGTTAGATTGTCGCCAATCTACAGCCGAAATTCAAAAATTCGTAGGCTATTTACCTGGTGAAATTGCATTTATCGATAAAATGACTGGACATCAATTCATCAAATTCATTGCCCAAATGCGAGGGTTAAATGATTTAACAAGAGCTCATGAACTCATGCAATACTTTGAATTAAATGCTACTGGGCTTATTAAGAAAATGTCAAAGGGTATGAAGCAAAAAGTAGGTCTCATCTGCGCATTTATGCATAACCCAGAGATAGTTATTCTAGATGAACCGACAAGTGGATTAGATCCTCTTATACAAACAAAGTTTATCGATTTTATTTTAGCTGAAAAAGGAAAAGGAACGACCCTATTCATGTCCTCTCATATGATTGAAGAAATTGAAAAAACTTGTGACCGTGTAGCAATCCTTAATGCCGGCAAGATTGTTGCAACGGAAGCAATCGCTGACTTAAAAAAGCGAAAATCTAAAAAGTATTTAATTGAATTTCAAAGCGAGCAAGAACTATCTCGTTTTTTAGGCGCGCAACATACTATAGAACAAATTGGACCAACACAAGCAATTATAAAAGTTCAGGGTAATGTCCAAACATTACTGCATACATTAGCAGACTATAAAATTAATGACCTCGATATCATTTCACAATCTCTTGAAGATATATTCATGCATTACTACGAAAGTGGAGGGAAAGAGTCATGAACTTTACTTTGCTAAAACATGAGATGCTAGCTACTATTAAACTTTTTAGTATTATACTCGCTGTATTAATGCTCTATATCATTAGTATTGTCTATATGTATAACCCTGAAATGAGCAATACTCTTAATAAGCTTACCGAAACAATGCCAGAATTGATGTCAGCATTTGGTATGAGTAACATAGGCAATTCGTTAATTAAATTTCTATCTACTTATTTGTATGGCTTTTTATTACTTGTTTTGCCGTTAGTCTTTATTATTATGTTGGCAAATAAACTAATGATGGGCTATATCGATAACGGTTCCATGGCATACTTAATTGCAACACCGAATACACGTTTTAAAATTGTCTTCACGCAAGCATTTTTTTTGGTTGCCAGTATCTTTATACTGCTCACAGTAACAACTTTAATAGCCATCTTATTTTCAGGGATTCTATTTCCAAATGAACTGGATTTAAGTGCTTTTTTGACATTAAATATCGGTCTTTTTTTCTTACACTTTGCCATTAGTGGCTACTGCTTTTTAGTATCCTGCAGTAGCAAAGATTTAAGAACCTCTTATGCATATAATACAGGGATTCCTATTCTATTTTATTTAATTCAAGCGCTTAGTAATATGGGTGGTTCTTTAGAAAAGCTTAAGTACTTCACCATTTACTCATTGTTTGCACCTGAAAAATTAATGACTCAAAATAGCTCGCCCATTTGGATGTTAGGAGCATTGTTTGTAATCGGGCTGCTATGCTATATGCTAGCTATTCGTGTTTTTGTTAAACGTGATTTGCATTTGTAAAGCTAAACGTCAGAATCTGCTTGCTTTCTTGTAGCAAGCAGATTCTTAAACTTAGGAATATAAAAATTCATTGCTGCAAAGATGCCAAATTACCAATGAAGCGCAATAACCTAAAATGAATCATGGCTAACTCCTCCACATTTAAATTCTCATCTCCACTGCGTAACCACTCTTGAATAACACCTAAAATCGCGGAAGTTAAAAAAGCCTCAAAATATTGTAGAAACTCTGGGTCAAGCCCTTCTTCTCGAATCACAGAGATTTTATCCAAAATATGATTACTAAAAACTTTCTTCATTCTCCTGTTAAAGGCGAGGCTCCCCTGCTCTCCTAAAATAATTCGAAAAGCTCTTGCATGCTCTTTAATAAATTGAAATACTGCAATAAATGGCTGATATAGTTGGCCTATTTTTATCGAGTGAAAAGCATCTAGCGGTTGAACGTTTTTTACATAGCTCTCTAGTTCATTTAATAATTCCTGCTGCAAATCCTCCATCACTTCAAATTTATCTTTATAATGTAGATAAAAAGTTCCTCGATTAATGTTTGCAGTAATAGCTAGGTTTTTTACTGTTACTCGCTCAAAACCTACTTTCTCTATTTGTACAAGTAATGCAAGTTTTATAGCTCGTTTCGTTTCAAAATTCATGATATCGTGAATAGACATTTAGAACCCCCATTGTATTATCACTTTAATCCGTTAGTATTTAGCCATGTTGTTAGATGATTACCTCAATGGTTACCTCAATAATTACAACAAGTTCAAAAAATAGTAGTCATTACAGCATTTACCTTATTTATCGGGTCTTTTTTATTAATTTCCAACAATCTAATTTAGTAAAATAGTTATTTTTTTAAATTTTTAGGCGGTATACATTCTTATTTGTTAAAAACTGCAATATTACTCATCGAATTTGATGATTATAGCTACTATGTACAACGAATTTATTTGGACTAGGCAATCCGATTTCATCTAACGCGAAAATGTTGAAATCCAAAATCACTTAACACTTTTTAGTTATTTGTTTATTGTAATTCCCAATTCACTGCCTTAAAATTTCAAGTATCAACACTGTGTTCAGTAAAGGAGAGATGGATCTATGGGAAACAATGCAATTTCATTAAACTCCATAGAAAAAAAGTTTCACCAAAAACAAGTAATTGCCCCGCTTTCCTTAGAAATTCCTAAGGGACAGCTTATTGGCTTACTTGGCCCTTCAGGCTGTGGGAAAACGACGTTAATTAAAATGATTATGGGAATGATCAAGCCCGATAATGGTCATATTCAAGTGTTAAATCATACAGTCCCCCACAAGCAATTACTTACAGATATTGGTTACATGGCACAATCTGATGCACTGTATTTGGATTTAACCGGTGAAGAGAATCTCCATTTTTTTGCTAAGCTTTATGGATTATCCAAAAAAGAACGTGTGGAGCGTGTCAATTATGCTGCAAGCCTTGTTCATTTAACGGATGATTTAAATAGTAAAGTGTTGAATTATTCTGGGGGGATGAAACGGAGATTATCCCTTGCTATTGCCCTTATCCAAAATCCCCAGTTGTTGATTTTAGATGAGCCAACTGTTGGAATTGATCCCGTATTGAAAAAAGAAATTTGGCAGGAGTTAATTCGTCTAAAAAATGATGAGCATAAAACAATTTTAGTAACGACACATGCAATGGATGAAGCAGAGCGCTGTGACCAGCTAGCTATGCTACGCAATGGTCATATTATCGCGAATGGTACACCTCATGAATTGAAAGCTCATTATCAGGCAAAGGATTTTGATGAAGTGTTTTTAAAGGCTGGAGGTGAAGCACTATGAGAATCGGCGCAATTGTTACTAGAATTATGCAGCAAATGATACGTGATAAACGTACACTTGGCTTATTATTTTTTGCCCCTCTTCTTGTGCTTTCGTTAATGTATTTTGTTTTTAATAGTAACGAACCTGACATGACACTAGTCGTATCAAATGGTCCTGCATCTATAATCGAAAAGCTTGAAGATTCGGATTTTCATGTTATCGAAAAAAATGATTTTTCTATTGCCAGTCTAAAAGATGAAAAATATGATGGCTGGTTAGCTTTTCAGCAAACTCAATTGAAGCTCACAATATTAAATGATGATCCTTCAACAGCTAAGGCTTTAAAGATGAAGCTTTCTCAGGTTTTACAGCCTGAACAATCTGCCATGATGAAGTTGACGACTGATTATGTATATGGCGATGAAAATACCGCTATTTTTGATATTTTTAGCCCGATGCTAACAGGCTTCTTCGTGTTCTTTTTCGTCTTTTTAATTACAGGTATAGCGTTGTTAAAAGAACGAACTTCAGGGACTTTGGAACGCTTACTAGCGACACCGATTAAACGTTCTGAAATTGTTGCTGGTTATATGATTGGTTATGGATTGTTTGCTTTTATTCAAACGACTATTATTGTGCTATTCGGGATTTATGTCCTTGATATTGTACACGTCGGCTCCATTTGGCTTGTGCTACTAATCAATATTGTTGTTGCACTTGTTTCATTATCATTAGGAGCTCTGTTATCAAGTTTTGCCGCTTCAGAGTTTCAAATGATGCAATTTATCCCGCTTGTCATTGTGCCGCAAATTTTCTTTTCAGGTATTTTCCCACTAGATAATATGGTGGAGTGGCTACAAAATATAGGTCGAATTATGCCACTATACTATGCCGCTGACGCGTTGAATGGGGTTATGTATAAAGGATATACCTTTAGTGAAATTCTAGCCGACTTAGCGATACTTGCTTGCTTCGCTCTTGTATTTATTACATTAAATATTGTAAGTCTCAAAAAATATCGATCATTATAATTGAAATGGTTCTGCTCAAAAATTGGGCAGAACCATTTCAATTATAAACTAGGATCATCACCCACGCATGAAGATACAACACAAATATTCAAAAATAGAAAATTACACCAAAATTCCATTAGCAAAAGGACAAATATTCATCTATACTAATTTTACAGATAATGTCTTGAATTTCGTCAGTACGAACATATAGATACGAAAATGACTTACAATAAAAAGCCTAAAAATAAAGGTGTGTAAAGATGAATCCGATTATGGAAATACAGAACATTTCTAAACAGTATAGAGGTAAAAAAATCTTAGAAAATGCTACATTTTCTATTTACGCTAATCAAATTATAGCTATTGTAGGAAAGAATGGAGCAGGTAAGAGTACCCTTCTAAAAATTATTGCAAAATTAGTTGACGCTGACAGTGGTTCTATTGTGAAACATCGACAATCATTAAAAATTGGCTATGTGCCAGAAGTGACCCCTTCACATATTTTGTTTACGCCTGAAGAATATCTTTATCATATGGGCCGTATTCGAGGTATGACCACTAAACAACTTCAGCAAAAAATAAATGAGTTACTTGAATTATTTCATTTACAGGAAGCTCGGAGCATTCGGATTGTTAACTTTTCTAAAGGTATGAAGCAAAAGGTTATGATTATGCAGGCAATGCTTGAAGACACAGATCTGCTAATCTTAGATGAGCCACTATCAGGACTTGATCCTAAAGCTCAAAGTGATTTAGAAGAAACCCTTTCGATATTAAAGGCTAAGGGGTTAAGTATCGTTTTAACATGTCACGAACCAAAATTACTTCAACATCTTGTTGATACCGTTCTTATTATTCAAAATAACAAAGTCAATCAAACTGATTCATTACATAAGAGTCATGCATTGAAAAATAAATTAATTTTTGAGACTTCAAGCTTGAATTTATTGGATGACATGCTACCTATTCTTGAAATTCAGCAACAACATCTTTTAGACAACGGTTGTTATGAGGTTATCACCATTGTTAAGGCAGAGGAAACAGACAGAGTATTATTAGAGCTACTACACAGAAAAGCCTCAATTAAACAATTAATCCCGATCAATGAAAAGGAGGAACAATTCTATACCCATTTTTAATGAGGAAGAATAGACGCCGATATGACTAGTTTATTACGTTATCAATTTATTAATTATTTAAGAACCTATCATTACGTTCCACCTTTTTCAATTTTCATATTATGCCTTGTTGTTAATTATACTTTTGTACCAAATCCAATATTAGACAGTTATTCGTTTACAGCTATCATTCTATTTTTTCTAATGGGATGGTTTACAATTACACTATTTCACGCGGAAGATGAAGGACAAAAGGTAATTACAACACTTCATGCCAAAAGCCGAACACACTATAATTTAGGAATTTTTTTAATTTGTGTACTCATTGGTTTTTTCTTAAGCTTTGTATCAGTAGTCTACCCTACTCTTATTGGCGCCTTTGGAGAAAAACCAAGATTTATACATCAATTACTAGGATTCCTCTCACATTTTAGTTTAGCTGTACTAGCGATTGCACTTTCAGCTCTATTTACGAGAGAACTCGTTAAAAATAAACAAAATACTTGGTGGGGTGTACTTGGCATCTTAATTGTTTCTGTCGTGATTGCTACTTTAAAAGAAACAATTCTTCAGATCAAAGGGCTCATTTGGTTACTTCCCCCTGTCCGCCTTTCATTGGAAATGATGGGCTCAGAAGACTCCATTAAATCAATTCCTAGCCGTTTTTATTGGCAATTTACTTGGATCTTCGCCTATTCGGCCTTCGTCATCATGTTGTTCTTCCTCCTTTCGAATCGAAAAAGGAGATAAATATCTAAAGAAGGAGAGTTCTTATGGTTAATAAAACTAGGGTGCTAATTGTAGAAGATGAAAGCGATATTGCAAATATCATAAAGGACTATTTAAGCGTCAATCATTTTGATCCTCATATCGCTGGAACTGGTCATGAGGCAATCCATTATATGAAAGAAAACTCTCCTGACTTTATCATTCTTGACCTTTCTCTCCCTGATTGCGATGGAATTAAATTATGTCGCCAAATTCGTGAAAATAGCAATGTTGCTATACTAATTTTAAGTGCCCGCAGCAGTGACACTGATAAAGTTCTTGGTTTAGGATTCGGTGCGGATGATTATATGACAAAGCCTTTTTCTTTAAGTGAGCTTGTGGCTAGAATAAACGCCCATTTGCGGAAACAGGATAGATGGCTACAGGACACTGCGAGCCAGATGGATATAATTCGAATCGATCATATGGAAATCAATAAAAATGAGTATACTTTTTCCTGTGATAAAAAGCATGTTCCTCTATCTGCAAAAGAATTTGAGCTACTATTTTTTCTAATGAAAAATCGTAATCAGGTTTTCTCCAAAAATCAGTTACTCGATGCCGTTTGGGGCTATGACGCATATGGTGATGAAAATACGATAACCGTTTACATTAGACGTATACGCGAAAAAGTTGAAAACGACCCATCTTGTCCTGTCTATATTCAAACAGTTTGGGGCGTTGGCTATAAATTTACTACTCAAAACTATTCGTAGGAGAGCGCAATGTATTTAAAAAATTGGATGAAGAGATGGTTATGGGCAATACTACTCTGTGTTTTAGTGTTGTTTATTTGTTTCCTAACACTATTTTTTACAAATTTAAATCGTAATGAGAAGCCAGAAAATGAATACGTTATTAATCAAATTCGTTTAGCAGTAAATGAACTATTATTGTACATAGAAGACCATTATACAAATCTTGAACAGAATCCAAATTTACGCAGTTCCCTCCAAGAAATGAGTAATAGTGAAGGAATAGATATTACAGTTGTTCAATTAGATGGGAAAGTTATTTTTAATTCAATCGAGGGAGACCCTTCACAGTTTATCAACTTAGAAGAGGATTTACATTATGATTTATTTACGTCTCAGCAACAACCGGGGATTATTAAAATTGCCTTTCCTATAATTAGTCAGACGAATGAACAACTAGGGAACGCTATTTTCACCATTGATAAAGATGTACTCTTACCCGTAGAACAGTCTAGTCTTAGCAATTTTATGATTTTATTCATAAGTGTTCTATTATGTTTTTTAATCATGGGACTTGCCTTGTACATTGTACGGAAGTCTAAAAAGGAGCTCCTTCTTCCTTTAAATCGTTTGAAAAAAAATTCTGAAGAAATTATCAAAGGTAATTATGAACAGAATATTGAATATTCGCGGGCAGATGAAATCGGTGAATTATATGCAGTGTTTGATCAAATGCGCTTGGAAATACAAAATCTTACGATACAACGAGATGAACAAGAACAAAACCAAAAAAAGCTTATTTCTAGTATTTCGCATGAAGTAAGAACACCTCTAACAACATTAAAAGCTTATTTAGATGCTATTTCTGAGGGAATTTGTCCTAACATGGATTCGCTTATGTCGTATATTCAAATTATGCAGACAAATACAGAAAAAATGTCTCGGTTAATTGATGATTTATTTATTCACACCTTGAAGGAGCTTGGGCATATTCCGGTTAACTTAAAAGAGCAATATAGTAAAGATGTTTTTACGAATATTTTGCACCCCATTCACCATTACGCCCAAACGACTGGCATTCATTTTATTGAGCCAAAGTCTATCCCTAATGTACTGATTAGAGTCGATGAGCATCGACTAGAGCAGGTACTTTCAAACCTTATGACGAATGCACTAAAACATACTACTAAAGGTGATTCAATAACCGTTTCTATAAATATTGAAAGCCAATTACTTTACATTAATGTCATAGATACTGGTAATGGAATGCTTCCTGAAGATATGCCTTTTATTTTTGAACGCTATTTTAGAGGTATTCAGGCTACAGGTGAGACTGCTGTAAAAAATGAAGGGGCAGGACTCGGATTATCTATTTGCAAGCATATTATGGAAGCACATAATGGTTCAATTTCTTTTAAAAGTAAGCAAAATGTAGGAACAACATTTACGTTAACACTTCCTATTATTTAAATTTCGCAAGAAGAAAGAGAGTAAAACTTTAATCAGTAAGGGTTTTCTTAAGCCCCTACTGATTATTTGTCTCCATCAATCGGTATTCTATGGCGGTTAATGCCGGATAAAAAAGTACCTATTGCCCTTTATTATTACGATCATCTAATTTGTTTTGATGATATGTTATAACTAAAGAAATGGTTAGTAAGCTTCCAAAAAATGAATCTATGATGCGTACAACCATTACTCCATAGCTGCTAATTGGTACCCTATCGATCATGCACCAAAGACATACATATAGTAGCGATAAAATAAATATTAATGCCCAAAAATAGAGTTTCTTTTTAGAGCCAATGTTCGGAGTATCTTTCTTCTTATTTAATGATGCTCTGTAATACATATAAACGATAATTAGTGAAATCCCCAAAAGTGTACTACCATGTTGTAAAAATTTATAAATGGGTATTTGATAGCCATACAGATTGAAGGTATAGGTCAGAGTTGGGAAATTCCTTACCATAAATCCATTTGTATGTGTAAAAGAATCCCATACTACATGAGTTAACATTCCAAATAATGCTGAGTAACAAAAAATGACTGTCTTCCATTTTTTTCTTCCTGCCACTTTGTAGCTAGATGTATCCTGCAGAAAGTTAGGTAAATGGTGGATTACATTCAAACGTATCATTCGATGATACATAAAGTAAATCATTACTACTAATGGGAGATTGAATAGAAAAAAACCTGTGTAAGTATGCCCTATCTCTCCTATAGGTTGACCTCGTAAAAAATATTCAAAGTCAGGCGCCATACTACCTAAAACCATTGCGGAAAAATTAATATATTTACTTTTTCTGGTGAAAGGTAATACTGCCGCCGGATGAGCAAATGTTAATGGCATAGTATTCCCCCTTCTATTTCAACTTCTTTCAGCGGGTGTCACGGTATCGGAAAGGAGTTCTTTGTGCATGCACAAAGCCGATTCCAGACGCAATCATGCCTAGGCATAAATTGATCAATATATTTATTACAACGTTTTTCATTTCTAAAAGTTACTTAGAAATGTAAAGATCAGCTGATCCCTCAACAAATTTTTACGCTGTAATAATTTATTAATAATTTAATAAGGACCTTATAATAATTCCCCCTTACACTAAAGGAAATAAATTTGAAGGAGGTATTCTCGTGGATAAAGAAGTACTTATTCTTGCCCAAAATCTATGTAAGACATATTCCACAGGGAGTGAGCAATTTCATGCAATAAAAAATATTAATATCGAAATTTATAAAGGCGATTTCACTGTCATTATGGGGAACTCCGGTTCGGGTAAATCTACACTGCTTTATCTTTTAAGCGGTCTTGATTCCATTACAGCTGGTGAAGTTTATTTTCATGGAGAAAGGCTGGATACATATACAGAACAGCAGTTAGCTACATTTCGCTCTAAAAAAATTGGTTATGTTTATCAAAGTAGTAATCTCGTTCCGGATATGACATTGCTAGAAAACATCACTCTCCCAGGATACATTGCAAAATACCCTAAAAAAGATGTAATAAAAAAAGCGGAGATACTATTAAATAAAATGGGACTTGAGGAACAACGGAATCGTTTACCTTCGCAAACCTCTGGTGGACAGCAACAAAGAGCAGCTATTGCTAGAGCATTAGTAAATGACCCAGAGATTCTGTTTGCAGATGAACCAACGGGTAGTTTAAATTACGATCAAGGTATAGCTGTCCTAGATATTTTAACGAATTTAAACAAAAAAGGTCAGTCTGTAGTAATGATTACGCACGATTTAAAAGCCGCCTGTCGTGCTAATCGACTTATTATCATTCAGGATGGAAAAATCGGAGGTATTTTAAACTTCGATCAATACGATAATGCTAGCATACAAGAGCGTGAGCATATTATCTTCTCGTATGTTGCGGGAAAGGAGTAAAATATGCGCGCAATTATTACTCTCTGCTTTGCACATATTGAGAAAAGGAAAATCCAAAATGTACTATTAGCAATCCTAATTATGCTATCTACCCTTTTATTAGCCACCTCTGTAACAATTATTATGAATACAAGCAATATTTTTGAAAAAACACATCATGATTCAAATGGGGCACATCAAATTTTAACGATGGGTAAGGATATTCATAATCCAAACACTGTCAACAATTGGTGGCAAGAACAACAAGGGGTTTCTGCCTCGAATCTCATTCCTTATAGAAATTTATCTGGCTTCACAGTGAATGGTGCAGAAACGCCAAATGATCTCTACTTATTCATGATGAATACACCAAAAACGCCCTTTGCAATTGATCGATTACTATTTTCAGAGGGTGAAAATCAGGACTATCCTACTGAAGGAACAATTTGGATTCCCACATCGATGGCTACTACTTCAAATATTTCACTTGGAGATGCTATTGAATTTAACACCGGCGAAAAAGCTTTTTCATTAAGCGTTTCTGGTATTGTTGTTGATTTGCCATACGGTGGACCCTTTTCAAAAAATGCTCGTATTTGGATGAACGAGTCTGACTACCATAAACAGTTTGATACGTTGGTAGGGTCTGAACAATATATGATGGCTCTTCGCTTTGATGATTATCAGCAAAGTGCAAACTATTGGATTGAATTTGAAAAGTTTTTAAAAGGTTCCTACCTTGAATCAAAAATGGAATACGTGGATCTCTATTCGTTTTATTTAATTATTAATAAAATTATCGGCTTTATCATGATCGCTTTTGGTGTAGCAATGTTATTCATTTCATTGTTTATTATTGGCTTTAGTATTTCAGATGCCATTTTAACTAACTATAAAACGATTGGTGTCATTAAATCTCTCGGACTTACTTCTCGAAAAATTAGTGTGACCTATGTTTTACAATTTGCTTTATTATCCGTGGTCTCGATTATTCCTGGCCTTATTGCCAGTACAATCCTTTCCAGAGTAATTATAGAAAGCTCTTTATCTTATTTAAAGTCCGAAAAACATTTAACGATTATTCAAGATATTAGAATCACCATGTTACTTGCTGTCATAATCCTTGTCATTGTTATTCTTACAGCGTTCATTTACTCAAACAAAACACGCCACGTTGAACCAGTACAGGCAATTAAATACGGTATGTCAGAATTTGCAAACAATAAATTGAATCGGCGTTTAAATAACTCTAATCGCCTTTCTAATTTTGTTAATTTGCCGATTCAACTTCAAATTGGCATTAAAAACATTACTAAAAATATGAAAAGTTCCATTCTTATTATTGTTCTTACAGCCATTACTTCTGCTATTTTAGTGTTTAGTGCAGTCATGCTTAATAGCTTTATTTCCATCAAGCAAAACACACCAGCATTTGGCTACGATTCATCACATGTTGTCGTATCGGTTTCTAATGAAGCAACATTTTCAAAACAACAGTTCGAACAATTTTTACGCTCAGATGAACGCATTAAAAATCACGCTTGGCTAGATCAATTTACAGGGGTTCTCCCTAATGAACCAAATCAACCGTTAAATATAAAAGTCGATACTCTTGAAGGTAGTTTTGATGCTGCTGGATACGAGACAATTTCGGGCCGTAATCCTGTAAATAAAAATGAAATAGCCATAGGCCTTAATGTCGCGAAGGCTTTACATAAAAATCTAGGTGACATTGTGGAAGTCTATATCGAAGGCAAGCAGCATCATTTGATTGTTTCTGGTATCTATCAATCGATAGCAAATATGTCTAATTCTGCGAGAATTACCGCCGATGTTATCAAATTTTATAATGCTACCTATTCTGCTTCAAAACAAAGTATGATCAATTTGGTAGATGAGACATTATCAGATCAAATCGTTGATGATTTAAACAATAACTTTAAAAGCTCTGTCAAAGCTGACACACAACAAACATTATTAGATGATGTCTTTAAAGTGGTGGTCGCTGTTTTAATAATCCCATTATCTGTTATCGGAATTTTATTTATCACTGTAACATTCATCATTATTTTTAGTGTTTCTAGAATACATGTAAGAAAAGAAAGCGGAACTTACGGAATTTTTAAATCTATTGGTATGACCTCAAATACTATTAGATGGTCGATTACATCAGGAGTTCTGTTTCTTTCAGGGCTAGGGACTTTATTCGGAATTTTTATCGGTATAAAATTAATACCCTTAGCCTTACAAAGTATTCTTCTAGAATATGGCTTACTGGAGTTACCCCTTGCGATAAATTGGCCAATAACCATTGGATTATCTCTCTTAAGTGTTGTGGCAGCCTGTCTTGGTTGCTGGGTATCGACAAAAATCATCTTCAAAACCTCACCGAGAATTTTGCTTGTTGAATAAATATGCCCCCAACCTACTTAGGTAGTGGGGGCATTCATTTTAATATATTCATAACTACCGGGTTCATGTTATAATATTCCAGAAAATAAAAGAAATTTACTTCTCTTGGTTATCATTTTGTCACTGTCATATTACCAAGAGATCCTTTCTTTCTTAATGGGTATACCAACATCTGCCTAGCACAAATGTTTACAGTACACCGTTTAGACGAGAAAATAACTATCATATGTAAATATTTTTTGGGAGATGATTATATGAAACGAGCACATATTCATGAATTAAATATTACTCGTGCATTAGCCATTTTAGCTGTACTTATTATCCATGCTACTAGCACACCTGTTACGGTTTTACCAAGTGACTCAAAACTATATCCGCTATATATATTTTTTAACATTTCCTCTAAATTTGCTGTCCCTGTATTTATTTTCTTAAGTGGATTTGTTTTATTTTACAATTATATACAAAAAGACTTAACAAAAGAGCTGGTCGTTAGTTTTTATAAAAAAAGAGTGACGCAAATTCTCATTCCTTATCTCTTTTTTTCTATTTTCTATTATGCTGCCATTCAAATTTTTTTGACGGGTGATTTATCATTAACATGGAATGCACTATTTAGTGTGGAATTTCTTGAAAAACTTTTAATTGGAAAAGCGTATACGCATTTATACTATATTTTTATTATTGTACAGTTCTATCTGATGTTCCCTTTATTCCTATATGTTTTAAAGAAAAAACCTGCCCTATCCTCTCATCTAATTTGGATTGGATTTGCCCTTCAATGGTGCTTTATTTTGTTAAATGCAGAGTTTTGGCAATATCCATATAGAGGGAGTATCTCATTTTCTTATTTTGCCTATTTCTTAGCAGGTGGATTTTTAGGCATCTATTTTGAAAAATACAAAAGATGGATCCAACTAAAAAAAGGGGCTTTCCATATTGCTATCCCTTTTATCTGGATTATATGGCTATTTTCTACTTTTTATAATGTATATTTATATTATTTTGCATTCTCAGCTAAAACCTATTTAACTAACAGTGTTATATTTGAAATTGTTTTTCAGCTACAATCTATAACAGCAAGCATTGTCTTACTACAGCTTTCCTTCTGGATTTATAACAAATGGAATAAAGCGATTGTCAATTGCCTGATTAGCCTAGGCACACTATCATTTGGCATCTATCTATTACATCCATATTTCCTTTTCCTTTATAGACAAATTCCTATAAGTGGAAACAGTATTTTATTTCATGTATGGAGTGTTGGTGGTTTTCTTGTTGCCCTATTCGTCACTTGGGCTATTGTATTTTTAATAGGAAAATATTTTAAATATCATTGGATTGCGTTTGGACCGATTCCGAAAGAGTTTCCATACAAAAAGTAAGTATAACAAGACCTCGTACACGCGGTAGTAGCGTTTACGAGGTCTTGTTAACTATTTGCTCGGTCCTGCAAATCGCCAATTCAATATAGTGCAATATTTTAAAAGAAAAGCTCTTACCTATCAAGTATGCAAAAACAACTCCAAAAAATCTTCTTCAGAACAAACAACAATACCATTTCTTCTTAGTAAAGCAGTAGTTACGCCTACTCCACCTAATTTTGTACCATTGAAATCACCATTGTAAATCATTGCACTGCCACATGATGGACTATACTCTTTTAATACAACCTTAGTTGCACCTATTTCGAGTGCTTTATGTAATGTTGCATATGCTCCCTTTAAATAAAGCTCCGTAACATCACGACCAGATATTTCAACAACCCTCGCTCTTCCATCTAGAACGTCTTCACCATCTCCATCAACAATTTCAGCGGGCTCACGAGGTGTCGAAAAACCTCCCATAAGTTCAGGGCATACGGTTAACGCCTTATTTTCTAGCACAAGCTTTTGAATTCTTTCATCTATACTATCTGTTCCGTTATACCGTACCTTTAATCCTACTAAGCAGGAGCTTATTAAAATCATATACACACCTCATTTTTATCCATTTCATGTAAGTATCACTATAGCTTAACAGAAAAGTCCGTCAACAGTCATATACTGCCAATAGTAACAGACCCAAAACTTTTCCATAAGGTGCTGTTGTTTATAGAATACTATCTGTAACTAAAATCATAATCAACGATACTAGCCAAGCTAAAGTTGTTGGAACAGACCATACCATAATTTGCTCTTTCGTTTCTGTAATACCGAGCGAACGGTTTACAACCCAGAATAATGTATCGCTGAAGTATGAGAACACCATAGCACCTAATGCGGCTGCTTGTGCAGCTAATACCATGTTAACATCTGGAATAGCCATTAAAATTGGTGCTGAAATTGAAGCCGCTGTGATCATAGCAACAGTACCACTTCCTTGAATTACTCGAACAAGTGAAGCGATAATGAATGGAATTAAGACAGCTGGCAGTGGAAGAGAGGCTACAGAGCTACCGATATAATCTCCTGCACCACTTTCACGTAAGACAAAGCCAAACGCTCCTCCTGCACCTGTAATTAATAATATAACCCCAGCACTATTCATACCTTCTTCCAAACGACCTAATACTTCTTTACGCTTCCAGTGATTAGCTAATGTATAAATGGAAGCAATTACCGCTAAACCAACTGCAATAATTGGTTGACCAAAGAAGATCAAAAAGTCAAAAATGCCACCGGAGATTTTAAAAGCTGATAACGTTGTATTTAAAAAAATTAAAACGATTGGTAATAATATTGGAAAAATCGAACGGAACAATGTTGGTAATTCTTTATTACGTTCGTCTGATAATTTAACAAAATCCTGATACGTATATTCTTCGTCTTGTCGAATCCAATCCGTACCATCTTCGTTTGGAATTTGATTGATACGCTTTCCGAGCCATTTCCCATAGAAAATCCCAACAAGCATAATTGGTACAGCAAAAACCAGACCATAAATCACCATTTGTCCAACATCGACATTGAAAATCCCTGCAACCCCTAATGGACCTGGTGTAGGAGGAACCGCATGGTGCGTTGCCGCTGCACCAATCGCTAATGGAATCCCAACAGCTACTACAGATTTACCAGTATTTCGTGCGACAGATTTAATTAATGGTGTTAAAATAATAAATGTAGAATCAACGAAGATTGGAATTGCCACGATGTAGCCCGCCAAAGCCATCGCCCATTCTTCTTTTTTTCTACCAACAAAACGAATCAGTTCATATGCTAATCGCTCTGCTGCTCCTGATACTTCTAAAATACGTCCCATCATTACTCCAAAACCAATAACGATACCAATTGAACCTAGCGTACTTCCAAATCCACTAACTATCGCATCTGATACAGCTTTTGGTGCCATTCCACCAATAATCCCTGTAATAGCCGCTGCAATAATTAATGCTAAAAAGACATGAATCTTTGTTTTCACAACAAGAAATACTAATATAATTACTCCAATAATAAGACCTAATATAATCTGTGTTTCTGTTGTCATTTTGTAACCCCTTTCATTTTTAGTAAGAAAAATGAGGAAAGGAATATTCCCTCATTTATCTAAAAATCCGCCGGAGGCTTTAACTTTTTTCAGCATTCATTTGCTGAAAGAAGTTAGAGTGATTCTCTTGTAAATTTCGGTGCATATTCCGCAGCAAGCTTGATACATTCATACATACTTACTTCCGAAGCTATATTTTTCCAAGCAATATCAAATGCTGTACCGTGGTCTACAGACGTACGTAAAAACGGTAAGCCATTTGTAATTGAAATGGTACGGTGGAAGTCTGTCATTTTCGCAGCGATATGTCCTTGGTCGTGATATAACGACAGAACAGCATCATAGCGACCATTTAGTGCTTGATAGAAAACAGAGTCTGCTGGAACAGGTCCAACGGCATCTATACCCGCAGCGACTGCAAATTCAACGCCTGGTTTGATTTCTTCTACTTCCTCCATTCCGAATAAACCTCCTTCACCAGCATGTGGGTTTAAACCTGCTACTGCAAATTTACGGCTTTCAACACCTAAACGTGCTAACGCTTTGTCACAACGCACTAAGTAATCATATACGCGTTCTTTTGTCATTTGTTTAATCGCATCCGCAACAGATATATGGCGTGTTAAGAAAAAAATACGCATACCCTTTACTTGGAACATTGTTAATGGGTCTTTGGATTGTGCTAATTCTTCAAGCATTTCTGTATGACCGATATAAGGTACTTTGCCAGCTTTTAATGATTCTTTATTAATTGGTGTCGTTGCTAAAGCTTTTACTTCACCTTTCATGGCTAGTTCTACCGATGTTTTAATAAATTCAAACGAAGCACTACCATTTTGAGCAGATACTTGACCTGGTTCAAATGCATCCAAATCGATGTTTGCTAAATCAATGATATCAATTGAACCGAATTCATATTTACCATCTGGTGGTGTAGCTACAACATTGACTGTTAATTGTACACCTGTTACATCGATGGCTTTTTGAATAATTCTCGCATCACCGACAACTAATGGCTTGCACATTGTGTAGATTTCTTCTTTTGCTAAAGATTTCACTGTAATTTCTGGACCAATCCCAGCTGCATCGCCCATTGGAATAGCGATAATTTCTCTAATAGTTGTCATATGGCTACTCTACCTTCTTCCTTGTTATTCATTAAATATTTAATGCATTCATCAATTGAATGTTTGTCGCCAACTGTTCCGCCTTTTGTTACAACAGGAATCCCATCGAATGTACCACCAATAAATCGCCCAAATGCTGCCCGTGGTAGTACTTCGTCATAAAGTTGAATCGCTTCTGCACCACTAATTGCACATATAGCAGCTGTAACATCACCGCCGCTTGAAAATGAACCGCTAATAAAAGATTTAGCATGTTGTACCACTTGATTTGTCACAATTGCTAAGCCCTCTGTAATACGTTTTGCTAAAATTTCTTCTTGGACATTTTGTTCTTTTGCAAGCTTATATAAATCTAGTTTTTCCGAACGTGGTGAATATGTCGTAATAATTAATACATCTTCACTTGATATCTTTTCAAGTGCTTCTGCTGTAGCACGTGCAATTTCCTCGTCCCAGCTAGATGAAACGGAAGCAAGTTGTCGAGGATTGACGTAAACTGGTTTTACATTGCGTTTATCAATTACATATTGTAACTGTCGACCTGTTAATGAGGTAATACTCCCTACTGTCGCCATAATTTTATCGTTTTTGACAGTTTGTGCCGTCTTGACATACCCATATGCTGCTGTCAATGGACCAGGGTCGACTGGCATTAAATCGAAATGTTGAATGGTCGCCATTGCCTCAGCGATTACATAAATATCTTCATTCGATATGGCATCTACAACGATAATACGACTACCTTCTTCGATATGTTGTGTTAGTTGTTCACGTAATGCTAGTTGTCCTTGTAAAACATATGATAATGTAATATGCGTGACTCTATGATGGCTTTGCTTTTGCAAAATAGATGGTACATATGAATTTGTAATTGGATTCATTGGATCTTTCGCAACATCCGTTTTTTCAACGGGAATCCCATCTACTAATAAATAACCACCTGTTACGACACGACCTGAGTCGGGATACGTTGCGGTGACAATGGCAATTCGATTTACCTTACTATCTAATAAGGCATCAATCTCACTACCCAAATTTCCACGAACAGTACTATCAATACGTTTAGCGATAACATCTGCTCCCCACATATCAAGTTGCTTTTGAACATGTAGTACGCGCTGCATAGCCATTTGTGGTTGCACATAACGACTATCTGTATCGACACATAGTGCATTAAGTGAGCTATTTTTAGGAATCTCCGCACCGAATACTACAGTAGCACTACGAAAAGCATTTTTTTTTAAACACACCCCTGTTGCATTTGCCCCTGTAAGGTCATCTGCAATCACGCCGATTTTCATGAACTCACATCCTCTATGAATATTGAAGTTTCCTTGTAAAGCTCTTTGATTTCATCTGGCAAAAGATGATCAGTAATTATTCCTGTTACGTTGTCTATTTCAGCAATTTTTGCGAACGCTTTCTTTTCGAATTTACTAGAATCGACTGCCAGATAAACTAATTCAGAAGCGTCGATAACACGCTTTTTCAACGATGCCTTTTCAAAAGTAGTTGACATTATTCCTAATTTTTCATGTACTGCATGCGCACCTATAAATGCGATATCTAAATGAATATTGTGTAGCATTTCATCAGCTGTCACACCGAACACAGCACCTACATTTTTTTGAACAATGCCTCCGAGTAAAACTAATTCATGCTCACTATCCATCAATTCAGCAGCAATAATAATATCGTTTGTTACAATCGTTAGCGGTTGCCTTGATTTTAACTGGCGTGCAATTTCTAAATTAGTTGTCCCAGAATCTAAAAAAACTTTCATGCCTTCTTTAACAAGTGACACCGCTTTTTCGGCAATTTCTATTTTTTGTGAACGTGCTTCAGACAGTTTTTGATTGTAACTTACTTCTGTCATAATAGTTTGAGCAAGTGTTGCACCACCGTGTGTACGTATAAGCTTTTTGTGTTTTTCGAGCTCATCTAAATCACGGCGAATCGTCATGGCAGACACACCAAGCATTTCTATTAATTCTAAAATTTCTACCCTGCCCTTTTTGTGAAGCTCATCAATAATTTTTTTCTTTCGTTGTAAAGGTGTCATTTTAATTTCCCTTTCTGTACCGCAAAATCATTTGTTTACTTTGAACAGATTATGCACTTTTCTGATAATTAAGTCAACAACTTTTGTTTATTTCAAACACAAATATGGTAGTTTCAATCATAACTTAAATTTCTCTTAATCATTTCACTGATTTGTGCTACTATTTTTTTATTTACATTTCTTTCAACTACAGGAAAATAAATTAATAGTTTGGAAATTATAAAAAAGCTGATAAATGGTGTCCACTTATATTCAAATGCTTGATATTTAAAAAGGAGGAAAAAGACTTGGTTGAGTTTACAATTTGTTTTCTTAAAAAGGGTGACCAAATATTATTGCTAAATAGGGATTTCCCACATTGGATGGGAGCTTGGAATGGGGTTGGCGGAAAGATTGAGAAAAATGAAACGCCACTTGCTGGTGCATTACGAGAAATTAAAGAAGAAACGGGCATCGTACTGAACGATATTACATTCAAAGGAAAAATATCATGGACGGATGGAACAACCGACTTTGGCTGTATGTATGCTTTTATTGCTGAATTGCCAGAATCTTATCCATATGTGACACCGATTAAAGTCGCGGAAGGCATTTTAGATTGGAAACGTCTATCGTGGATTTTTCATCCCGAAAATGTAGGAATAGCCGATTTAAAACATTACTTACCAAAAATGCTAGATGAAACAATTAACTATGAATATATATTTACATATAAAGATAGTGAATTGATTGACATTACGAGTACCCCGTTCGTACAAACTGTTACTATCTAAGTATAACAAGACCTCGTACACGCGATATTGTCGTATACGAGGTTTGGCTAATTATTTTCTTGGTTGCGCAAATCGCATTCTGCACATCGACCAATTCAAGGTTGTTTTTTGAATTTCATCATAGATGTTCCACAGGCTATCGACTATCCGTAATTCAACATTACGTTTAAACAGTTCCTCATATAAATTTGCTACTTCAAATTTAGCAATAGGGTATTGTATTGTTTCACTCGTATAATAACCAGCATTTTTATCTTGTAGCGTAAATCCATTACTATCAAACTCATATAAGTAAAGCTTCGTATTTTTCATCGTCTCAAACCACTTGTTTTCAATTACGACAACATGTGAACATGATGCAGATGCTATATAGGCTCGTTTATCCTGTTCGGTTGTATCGGCACCGATATGATAGCAAACTCGTGGACAATTTCTAGGGGTTAAAAAATTCGGCAAACATGTATCGGTAATTGCCCATACTAGCCCTTTCTCTGGATCTAAATCTAGTCGATCAGGTAATCGGGGATGGAATACGGTAATATCGTTTTCCTCACTCACATGAAATATACGCACATGCTTTCCTCCTTTATTTTCTTAATTTAAATACAATAAAATCTGCACAATGCAAATCTTCCTCGAATTGTGGATACTTTATTAGCATCTCTTTTGAAGGCACCGGTTCGATAACGTCCTCTATAGAAAAGCCTGCTTGAATAATTGCTTTCATATAGCTCGTTAATGTTCGGTGATAAAATACAATTTTGTCATCGGAATCTAGTGGAAGCTTTTGATCATATACCCCTTCATAAAAATAACGCTGAATCTTCCAATACTGTTGGTCAAGCCGTTCATTTCTTATCCATCCACTATTCGGCGTAACAAAGCACGGGTGGAGAATAGAAAAGATGAAAGTACTATTAGGTTTTAAAAGACGATACATTTCATTTAAAGCTGCCTTATAATCTGCTAGATCTTGAAGGACCATATTGGAAACAATACAATCAAACTGTTCTTCTACTAAAAAATCTAGTTTTTCGCAATTTCCATGTTTATATTGTATCGGAACTTCCTCATATGTTCTTTCTCGAGCAATTTCTAGCATCTTTTCTGAATAATCAACTGCTGTGACAATAGCCCCTTTTTGAGCAAGTATTCTACTTAAATAGCCTTCTCCGCACCCTGCATCTAATAGCCTTTTTCCTTTCACCTCTTCTAATAATGAAAAAATGGCTGGATTTAATAATACTTCACGGTGTATGCCACCATGTTCATCGTAGTTTGCTGTAAACCTTTCTGCATGTTGATCCCAGCGTTTAATCGCCTCTTCTGTCGGTACTTTTCTTGCCATATAATTCCCTCATCTCTATATAGAATCGTAACGTTACGTCCCTTGTGCGCATTACTATTTTTTCATATATATCCAAAAAGTTATAGACTTTTATTTTATTTTTTTATATCATTTAGATTGAGGCACGGCATCTTTAAGTAAAAATAAAAGCCAGAAATTCCCAATGGGATTTCTGGCTTTTATTATTTAAGGATTAGATTGAGTTTTGATAGGTAATGCATTGTCTAAAGTGACCTGTCGTTTAACTGTAATCCATCTTCCACTTAACATGATAATTAATGCAAAAAATACACTGACTCCTGCAAAGACAAGCGCTGCTTTATAACTACTATAAACCGCCACAAGCTGGCTCGCGATGATTGGTCCGATAATTTGACCAAAAGCATAAAACGTTGTTAACAATGATACGACTGGACCGCTTTGTGTTGGGAATAGTTGACGTGCATAAGAGGTCGTTAACGTCACAATGCCTACAAATGTTAAGCCAAATAAAAATGAAGATAATAGTACGCTCCATACTGTTTGTGAAAACACTGGCAACAAGATGCCTACTACTTGCAATACATAGGCAACAAACAAAATTTTGATGGCAGAAAATTTTTCTAATAATACAGTCCAAACAGGTGCTGACGGGATAGCCGCTACCCCAACAATGACCCAGCTATACGAAGAGTATGCTTGTAGTGAAGGAATATTATGAATGATATCGACTAAAAAAGTGCCTGTAATAATATAGCCTAATCCCTCAAAACCATATGCGACAATTAACCATGGCATAAAACCCTTTGTCATTTTTGTATCAGAGGATTTAGCAGTTTTCACACTATCTTGTACATGCAAGCCTCTCCAAAGTATATATGTCACCACTAATAAAACAGCAGATAAAATCCCTAAGCCAATCCATGTACCTTGCCAAGCAAAACGCGCTTCAATAGCAGGGACTAATAAGCCTGAAATAGCAATTCCTAATCCAATTCCGCCAAATAAATAGCCTGACCATTTTGTGAGTGAATGCTTTGCTAAATAATCCATAATAATACTACATGTTAATACAAAAATCAGTCCCCCTGTAATGCCCGCAATTAGACGAAGCACAAGCCAAACACTATATATTTCAATGATTCCCATAAGAACAACAGAAAGGACATTCAAGACAACACTTAACAATAAAAAGTTCTTCTTTTGGCGGTTAATAAACCCTGCCCACAATGCACCAATGAAATAGCCAATATAATTACTCGATGCTAAAAATCCTGCAACTTCAAACGAAAACCCGACATCATGACGCATAAATGGCAAAATTGGCGTAAATGCAAAGCGGCTAATCCCCATAGCCACTACAAGTAATAGCACCCCACCAAGTAAAATCCCGATGTGCTGTCGATTCATCTTGTCCCCACCCCCTAATATCTTCTTATAATTAAAAGGATACATAGTGAAAATTAATAAATCTAATATATAATTTATATAAAAG
>NZ_JBHURE010000039.1:0-22648 GCF_042674095.1 Lysinibacillus sp. NPDC056959
ATGTTGGTGTGGTAACTACATTCTACACGAGGTCGTTATGGGCTTCCTTTATATTGACTTCTGGGTGTTGCACTTAATATTACAATCCGTCATTTAGAAAAGAATTCTTCTGTTCTATAATTCCATTATTTAAAGGGAACCCCCTATGATCTCTATCAACATAAACATTAGACGGGCTTTATATATACCAATTAGTCATCTGTCTTTTTTGACAAATAAAAATAATGATAATAATACAAAATAAATTAAACTTAAATGAAAACTCAACAATTAGCAATATATTGAACAAAATAATGAATATTTATTATTTTGTTTTCAGTTGAAGAAACAATTGTGCAGCGAAATTAAGAAGTTATGCAAACTATAAAAATTAAGAATTTATCCGAAAGTTCACCTATTAATTATGTCTATAAATAATTTATCCCTCAATATTAGATTTTATAGATGTCCTTGCCTTAAAGCATAGCATTCATTTCAAAATCATCAAAATCAACTTTCGTTCACTTTTGTACATATTTTGATAATCTATTCTGAAAAGCTTTAATTCTCGTTACTTTAAAGGGTTTTCAACTTTAGATCAATGATACCTCGGTATATAATTGCATCCGGAATCGGCTTTGTGCCTAGACCTGCGTGAGGGCCGACACGATGTCGGTCATTTCGGTAATGCCACAAGACGTGGCATTCTTAGACTGAGTTCCTCTATTTCAGAGGGTGTTTGGGCACCCGCTGAATGAAGTTAAGAACCATTGCTATCTAGTATTTTCTTAGCTATGATGAATCTAACTATAATTTTTTAATTATTCTAACATTAATGCAAGACCTACGGATTATACTGTTAGTATGTAAGTTTTTCACTATTAGAGAGGGGGAAGATTATGCAGAAAACACGTATCTTCGGTTTATTACTTGTGCTGATGCTTGTTGTCTTAGCTGCTTGTAGTAGTGATAAGACTGCTACAAAAGATGCAACAACTAGCAAAACGTCCGATTCTGAAAAGACCGATGTGGCAGCTACGCCATCTGGAAAGCTTGTGATCTATACGGGGCGCGATGAAGAGATGGTGCAAAAGGTAATCGATCAGTTTAATGAAAAGTACCCGGACATTGAAGTGGAATTTTTGACGATGGGCGCGCAGCAAATTTTAGAGCGCCTACGTGGTGAAAAAGCTAATCCTCAAGCTGATTTTTGGTGGGGCGGTACGCAATCTGCACTAACTGTCGGCGCCGATGAAGGTTTACTTCAGGCTTGGAAGCCTAGCTTTAACGACTCCATTGATGCGGCTTATAAAGATGCAGATGGTCGCTGGTTTGGTGAAATGTTACTACCCGAAGTTATTATGATTAACAATGATGTACTAAAGAAAGAAACGGGCCCACAAGATTGGGATGAATTATTAGATCCAAAGTGGAAGGATAAAATTTTAATTCGTGGTGTGTTAGCATCTGGGACGATGCGTACTATTTACTCATCTATGATTTTACGTCAAGGCGCAGATTCACCTGAGAAGGGCTACGATTGGTTATTAAAATTAGATGCTAACACGAAGGAATATACACAAGATCCAAATGCACTTTATTTAAAGATGACACGACAAGAAGGCAGCGTTTCTTTATGGAATTTGCAAGATATTTTATTAAAGAAATATACGACTGATTATCCGTTCGATTACATTTATCCGAAGAGTGGTGCACCGATTTTAGTTGATGGTGTTGGTGTTGTGAACAATGCGAAAAACTTAGAGAATGCAAAGCTCTTCACAGAATTCATATTTGAAAAAGGATTGGTGACTCAACTAGCCAACGATTACTATCAAATCCCTACTCGCTCAGATATCGATAAAGCGGCAATGCCTGAGTGGTTTAAAGAATTAGATTTAAAAACGTTTGATATCGATTGGAAGCTCATGACTGAGAAAGAAGCTGAATGGATGGAGCATTGGGATAACAATATTAAAGGCCGAGGAAAAAAGTGACCGATTAACTTGCCTATGGTTCTGAAATCTAAAACATCTACGAATATTGTTCATGTTTATAAGCCTCGAGTATATTTTGCTCGAGGCTTCATGCAACTAATTTTCTAACGAGAAAGGAGCATTTCAGTTGAAAAGTGTGAAAATAGAAAATGTCTCTAAGAAATTCGGTCACATTCACGGCGTAAAAGATTTAGATCTTCATATTAAATCTGGTGAATTTTTTACCTTCCTCGGTCCAAGTGGTTGTGGGAAAACGACAACACTAAGGATGATAGCCGGATTTTATTACCCAACGGAAGGAAAAATTCTTTTTGATGATTTTGATGTGACAAGGCTTCAACCTAATAAACGGAATATTGGTATGGTGTTTCAAAATTATGCCCTCTTTCCACATATGACGGTAGACGAAAATATCGCCTTTGGATTACAAGTACGGAAATTTTCAAAGGCAGAGATTAAGCAAAAAGTTGACCGTATTAGAGGGCTTGTCCATTTATCGCAATATGGTAATCGGAAAATTAATGAATTATCTGGTGGGCAGCAGCAACGAGTTGCATTAGCAAGGGCGCTTGTCATAGAGCCTGATATTTTATTATTAGACGAGCCCTTGTCGAATTTAGATGCTAAACTACGCGAAGAAACCCGCGTAGAAATAAAACGTATTCAATCCGAGCTCGGTGTTACAACCATCTATGTTACGCATGATCAAATGGAAGCTATGTCTATGTCAGATCGGATAATGGTCATGGAGAATGGGCACGTCAGACAAATCGGTACACCACAAGAAATTTATAATCGACCTTCAAACCGCTTCGTAGCAGATTTTATTGGTGAGACGAACTTAATTGAGGCGACAATCGATGCTATTAACGGTAACGATATACAAGTAAAAACAGCGAGTGGACTTGTTCTCACTGGGCGAAAGCAACAAAGCTCCCCCGCTTTAACGCATATGATTGGAGACAAAGTGTTTATTTCTATTCGTCCTGAATCTATTCATGAAGGTACTGGTGAAAACACATTAACGGGTAAAATCACTTTTGTTGAATTTACAGGAATTAGTGTGAACTATATTGTAGAATGTCTAGATTTTTCACTAAAAGTAATGATTATTAATATGAATGGTCAATTCAAAAAAATTGGTGAAGAAATTACTCTAACTATAGCCCAAGATTCACTGTATTTTTTAGGAGAATAGGAGGGTACTAACATGGAAAAAACACACGACAGTTCTTCTGAAGGAAATGCATGGACACGTCTAACTAGCTCGAACTGGTTTGTCTATATTTTAGTGGCACCTTTATTTTTAGTGTTGTTTGCCTATGTGGTATACCCGTTCTATCAAACGTTTAAAGAGAGCTTTTCAGGTGATGATGCACTCTCTAATTATAAAAATTTCTTTAATATAACTAGCCCAGCAAATATAGAGGCATTGTGGACTAGTATATATATATCCGCTATCAGTGTTATTTGTTGTGCGATCGTCGGTGTAACTATGGCATTTCTTCTGGAACGCTATAATTTCCCAGGTAGACGGATACTCTCTGTTTTAGTATTGGTACCTATGGCTCTTCCTCCGTTAGTAGGTGTACTGTCCTTTACTTTTTTGTATGGAGACAGTGGTATTTTCCCACGTGCGTTTCAACACCTATTTGGTTTAGAGCAAGTACCCTTCTCATTAAAAGGCATATGGGGGGTTATCGTAGTACATACATTCACTATGTACACTTACTTCTATTTAACCGCCTCAGCAGCTATAAAAGGTCTTGATCCAGCTTTAGAAGAAGCCGCTACTAGTTTAGGTGCCGGGCGTATTCGGGTATGGACAAAGGTTATTTTGCCCATGTTAACACCCTCGATTGTTGCCTCCTCCTTACTCGTCTTTATGATATCTATGGCATCCTACACTGCACCTTTAATGTTCGGTGTCGAACGTACAATGACCATGCAAATCTATTTATCTCGTACGAATGGGAATTTAGATATGGCAGCGACACAATCTATGATTTTATCCTTTGTATCCATTACCTTTTTAATTGTGATGCGCTGGTATCAAAACCGTCGAAATTATCAAAACCTCAGTAAAGGTATTAGTGTTCACCGTTCTGAAGTGTCTTCAAGAGGCATGAAAATTATGGCGACTATTGCATCTTTCATAGGAACATTAATTTTAATTTTGCCGATTTTAGTGCTTATTTTAATTTCATTTTCCGTTGATGGTGCATGGAAAACGCAAATTCTCCCAACAGACTATACATTAGATCATTATCAAGCACTTTTTACAGATGAACGGACGTGGCGACCGATTTGGAACTCCATTCAAATGGGGATTGTTGCAACATTCGGTAACATACTTTTCGGTGTTGCAGCAGCCTATGCAATGGTTCGCTTAAACTTTAAAGGTAAAACATTACTTGATATTTTAATTATGGTTCCTTGGGCATTGCCAGGAACGGTTGTAGCTGTCAATTTGATTGCAGCCTTTAGTACAGAAAATATATTCGCCTTTAATCAAGTTCTTGTCGGGACGTTCTGGATCTTGCCGTTAGCTTATTTTATTAGGCATTTACCTCTTGTTTTCCGATCGACATCGGCATCACTTGTTCAATTAGATCAATCTATCGAAGAAGCGTCACGGAGTTTAGGTGCAACATGGTGGTATTCATTTAGACGTATTGTACTTCCCCTTACATTTACGGGCATTTTGGCAGGTACGTTACTAGCACTTGTTCAAAGCTTTGGCGAATTCGTAGCGTCCATTCTTATTTACAGTACGTCGACCATCCCATTATCAGTGGCGATCTTCCAAAAACTATATTCGTTTAAATTTGGAACTGCTTGTGCATATGGCGTCTTACAAATTTGTTTAATTTTAATTGTGCTTATTATTTCTGAGAAGTTATCTAAAGGCAGTGCTGGTTCGGCCATATAACTGCTAATCTAATAGGAGGCAATTCATATGTTTGAAGATTTTCGCAACAAAACACAGCAAGAAGATGGGATGATCTTCCCTTCTAATATTTATCGTAAAATTGTCTTACAGCCAGCTTACGATGAAGCCAAGAAAAACTTTTTAACAATTATTCTACAAATCAATATTGCACACTTAAAAATGTTAGAAGAACAGGGACTAGTAAAAAAAGAAGAAGCTAAAGAAATCGGAATCGCTCTAAAGAAACTAGATTTGAACTATTATCGTATAGAGGATTACAGCCCACTATATGAGGATTTGTTTTTCCGCATCGAAAATAAATTAATAGAGCTAGCTGGCGATGTTGCTGGAAATCTTCACATTGGGAGAAGTCGTAATGATATGGGCATTGCCATCTATCGAATGACTTTAAGAAAAAAATGGTTATTGCTTATGCGAGAATTATTGACATTACGGGATGATTTAATCGCTGCTGCTGAGGAGCACGTTGACACGATTATGATTGGTTATACACATACGCAGCAGGCACAGCCAACAACTTTTGCTCATTATTTGAAGGCTGTCATCGATCAACTTGAACGCGATTTTGAACGTTTACAGCATGTCTACAAAACGGTGAATCGCAGTAGTATGGGAGCAGCAGCATTAACGACAACTGGCTTCAATATTAATCGAGAGCGCATGCGTGAGTTATTGGCCTTCGATGATATTATCGAGAATGCGTGGGATGCTGTTGCTGGTGCGGATTATATCGCAGAGGCAGCGAGTATCGTTCAGCTTGCGGCACTTAATCTTGGCCGTACATCCCAGGATTTTCTACTATGGGCTACACAGGAATTCAATGCATTTACGTTGGCGAGCCCGTACGTACAAGTTAGCTCGATCATGCCACAAAAACGCAATCCTGTTTCAATAGAGCATACACGTTCATTGTTATCAGCGGTTGTCGGTGACGCTAGTACAGTATTACAGATGGTACATAATACACCTTTTGGAGATATTGTAGACACAGAAGATGATATGCAACCATATTTATGGCGCGCCATCGACCGTTTAATAGGTATTTACGAACTATTTGGTTCGCTTGTTGTGACGATGGATGTGAACAAGAAAAAACTAAGAAATCGAGCTGAAAATAGCTTTGCCAATGTAACAGAGCTTGCCGATACGTTAGTGCGTTCTGAAGGGATTTCCTTCCGCCAAGCACATAGTATTGTTAGTAAATGTATTAAGGTCTTGCTCTCTCATGGCGAGGAATCTCTAGCAAGCCTTACGTGGGGGCTAGCAAACACACAATCCAAATTGATTACTGGTAAGCCATTAAAAATCTCTGAAGAAGATTTTTATAACACATTAAAACCAGAAACTTTCGTTGCTGTACGTACATTACTTGGGGGTCCAGCGCCCGTAACGATGAAAGAATCTCTTGAGCGCTCCAAGGCAAATTCTCATAACCTTAATGAGTGGGTCCGTTTGAAGGAGGCTAAAATCATTGAGGCAGAGAAACAATTAACAGTCTTTATCGAGGGATGGAATCAATGATGGGATGGCTACTTATTATTGACGGTGGTGCTACAAAAACGGCATGTGCGCTCGTACATGCCGAGTCTGGTGAAATAATCTATACAACATCAACAAGTGGCTCGAATTATCAAGCAATCGGTGCTGAAACTGCTACAGAAATAGTGCAAGCGTTATTAGCAACTGTGCAGGACTTTTTGCAAAAGCAAGCTGACTCCACTATTGCTGTAGCTACCTTTGCAATGGCTGGGGTTGATTCTCCCAAAGATCATGAAATCGTATCAGCAATCATTCATAACGCCTTATCAGCATTACAGCTAAAAATAGATACGCTTATTATAGAAAATGATGCGCAAGCCACTTTACTTGGCGTTACTGCTGGACAGGCAGGCGCGTTACTCATCGCTGGAACAGGAGCTATCGCTTACGCATTTACCGGTACACAAATAGTACGTGCAGGTGGCTGGGGACATCGTGCTGGAGATGAAGGCAGTGGCTATTGGCTAGGGCAAGAAGTAATACGCGCTATTTTCCGCATGGAAGACGGGCGCGGTGAGCCGACTCTATTAAAAAGTGCTGTCTATAATCACTTACGGATCCAAGATGTTACAGAGCTAGCTACATGGCTGTTTCACCCATCTTACACGAACGCGCAGCTTGCAAAAATGGGGGCATTTTTAGCAGATGCCGTGGACAAAAAGGATCCATGCGCCATCCAAATATCAATGCGCGCAGCCCATGAACTAGCGCTCCTTGCATGTGCTGTGTTGAAAAAAATCGACTATCAAGGCGACGCTTTTAGCCTTTATTGTAATGGTGGTGCCATTAAGCATAATCCATTAATTTTTAAAACTTTTTCTCAGGAAATGAAATCGATGTATCCGCAAATTGAAGTTTCTCTGTGTCAGCATCCACCAATCCATTATCTTATAGAACGAACAAAAAAGGCCTATGACAGTTTATAATGTCATAGGCCATTCATGTTGTTGAAAACTATTATGTTCAATGAAATCAAAGTGTCTAAAATATATGAGTGACATACCCGATGATACACTCTATGTGTAGTGGTTGATTGGAGTGGAGACTGGGCGACTCCTCGGGGATTAGCGTCACAGATGAGACCCTGGAGCGAGCAACGCGAGTGAAGCGGCTCATCGGACGCCCCCAGGAAAGCGCCCAGTCGGAACGGAAATCAACCTCTCGTTTTGAAGAAGAGTCATTCTTTATTTAACCTCAAAGTTATAGGCTCTTTATTTTTGGCAAATTAATCGTTTTCGTTGATCAAGTTAAAGCGCCATTTTTTTCAGTTCATTTGTCGTGAAATATAAATAGTTGTCCTTCACAAATAAATCCTTCGTTTCTTCCCTATTTAATATTTGTTCTCCGCTTCCATCCGGACGAATCTTCGTTAAATACGCTCCTTGTGAATAATTACTAAAATATAGCCAACCATCCGCATAAACAACGTACTGTGCGCGTGAATTGGAAACGCGTTTCGATTTACCTGTTTCTAAATCAAGCACGTACAATTTATTATTATCAGAAACATTACTATAAAATATTTGTTGCCCTACTTTTGCAGCGAAATCTACATTGTGAAAGTAGTTATACTTTGTACTAGTTGCTTTCGGGTAGTCTTCAGCAATCCACGTATGGTCTTTTGCCATCGTTCGATCATCCACTAAAAAATACTGATAACGCACTGCCCCTTTACGATCAGGTACTGGATCATTCCATGTAGTATCGAGATGGTACCATTGTCCATTCAGCTTTACTAAATTCCAAGCATGTCCTTCCTGTCCGACATAGCCTACTATATATTTTGTTTCTATACCTAGCTTTTGTAACATCGAATGAGCCAGCAATGCATAGCCCTGACAAACGCCACCATGTTCCGCAAGCACTGTGTAAGCACTATGTGGACTTGAATTCGTTTGATCCGTATACGCGGTATTGGCAACGATATAATCATTGACAGCCCTAACCTTTTCTACATCACTTAATGATTGTTTATCAATAGAAGCTACGACCTCTTGAACATTCATTTCAACATATCCGGACTGCTCTGATGTCATTAAATAACTTTGCTCCCCAAATACTTTGGCTGTTCTTCCTCCATATTCAAAACGAATTGAGTGTTTACTAATATGGCCGTATACATAATCATCTCGTTTAATAGCATTTTCATAAGCTTCTTCCACTACCTGTTCAATTCGTTGTGTATTGCCTTTATATTGAATCTCAAACGTAGGTGAAAAACTACTGTAGTACGCATACATCGCATCAGCCATTTCCTTTGCATTTGTTACAACTAACTTTGCTTCAGGTTTTTTGACTGAAGGAGCTGTAACGGCTACTCCTTCTTCTGGTTTGTCTTCTATAGGTGGTGTGGCCGTTTCAATGGAGGTATTCTCTGAAAGTTTAGCAGTAACGTCTATGATTTTTTCCTTTGTTGAAAGAAGCATCGTTTCTATCTCATCATTATTGGCCCAAGTTATTACTTGTTGTACAACTGCCTTACCAGCCGTATAAATGGGGTCAATAAAAATAATGATTATTACGATCATGGCTAACTTTTTCCACAAAATCCTCACCTCCAACCGGTTTCCTGTATTCATTATATACAAAAAAAGCACAAAGAACTCAGTTGGAGGCCCTTTTGTGCTTTCATTTTATCAATAGATAAGGATATTCTTATTTAATTTTAAGTTTCTGTTCATTTCCCTTAACATTATAAACTAAAAAATTATCATTAATTCTTAAATCTGTAACTGCTTGTTTCACAAGCACTTCAGTTTTTAATGTTTTTAGATTTAATTTCGTTAAGTAACCGCTGTTACTGTAATCACTGAAATATAAAAAGTCATCTGCTCCAGTAATATACAAGGCACGTTTATCAATGACCTTTGTTTTCTTACCACTTGCTAGATCAAGCTTATACAATTTATCTTTATCGGCTGTATTACTAAAGTATAGCGTATTTTTATCCTGATATGCAAAATGAACATTTAGCATATAGTTATATTTTGTACTTGTTGCAGCTGGATAATTTGATGCTATCCATTTATGATCTTTCTTTAGTTGTGCATCTGTTACTAAAAAATAATCGTACGAAGAAGCCCCGAAACGATTTGGTAATGGATCATTCCATGTTGTATCTAAATGATACCACTGACCATCAACCTTTACTAAATTCCATGCATGTGCCACGTTACCATTAACAGTACCAACAACATACTTTGCATCGAATCCAGCTTGATCCAACATTTTATAAGCTGCTAACGCATAACCCTGACACACAGCTTGTCCTTCCATTAACAATGCATAAGCACTATGGGGACTAGCCTTTGTTTTTGTACCATATGTAGCATTTGACACGATATAATCATTAATCGCTTTTACTTTTTCGAACTCTGTCATCGAAGGCTTAATAATCGCTTTTAATAATTGATCAACCTTTTTTTGCACCGCCGCTTCTTGCGTTTGGTTTGTCAAATACTTCACTTTAAACGTTACATTGCCTGTTGAGTCTGCAGAAATATTGGTACTTTCCATATGACCACCCGCATAGACCGCTTGCTCCTGTGCTTTTTTAAAGGACTCCATAAAATTCTTTTTGAAATCTGTCATTGGTCCACTATATGTAATGTTAATTTCGGGAGCGAAATTATTTAATTGCTTTACGATTTCTGTTGTGAATTGATCCCAAGTCGTTACGTTAGTACTAGCTACTACATGATAAGCACTCACCGGGGAAGTATTTACTGAACGAGCGTCTGCCTGTTGAGCATAAGCTGCTGTTGGACTTAACATCAGCAATGCTGCTCCGCCTATCAACCATTTTTTCACAATAAATCACCTTCCCATTTGTTATATTCTTGTAATTAGAATAACAGAGGAAGTGACTACGAATCTATCGGACAAGTTCACTAACTGTGACTTTTAACTGCATAACCAATAAACATCACATAGGTATAAACTCCCTTTAATAAACAATAAGTATCGAATTAAACTATATTTTTGTACAAAAATAAAAACTCACCTGTTTTTAGTGAGTTTTCTAAGCCATTTTCTATCGAGTTGGCTTCTCTTTATGTTAACGACTTTTTACTACTAAATTAACTGCCTCTTGAATAACTTCATTCATTTTCTCGCCATCGCCTTCAGCATTTTGTACACATTCTAAAAGATTCGTGCTAACAATGACACCAACTGTGCGATCTACTGCTGAACGTACAGCCGATAATTGAGTAATGACTGCCTTACAGTCCTTTTCTTCTTCCATCATTTTTAAGATCCCACGTAGCTGGCCTTCCATGCGCTTTACACGATTTTTCACTTGATCTGAATATTCCATCATCATTGCTCCTTCTTTCTATACTCGCTACGCTCTTGAGTAATTATTATCCTATTACAAAATTTAACATGTAGCTATTTTTCCCTTGGTTTTAAATAATTCATAAGCATGGTAGCAATAATTGACCCTGCATTTGTTATTTCATCATACTGTATCACTGTATTTTTCTTTATTCGTAACTGACCTATCTCCACCTCAAAAATTGGACACTTTCTTTTAAGCGCAGCGACTAGCATATTTGTGTCGTAGTCATATCGTTCACCTTTTACTTTCATCAGCCACGGTAGTTCCTTTATAGAAATAAACCGCAAGCCTGTTTGGGTATCCACTAATCTTCTATGGTAAAGGATTTCAAAAAACAAACTTGTTGCACGATTACCCCAGTAGGATAAAAGGTTACTGTCCGCCGAATGGAAGTTACGTACTCCTAACACAATTCCTTCAGAAAATACCTTTGTCATCGTTAAAACGAGCTTTACATCTTGTAAAGTATGTTGCCCATGAGCACCTACTGTAATGACACCTTGAAACATGCTTCTTTGCGACCTTACATAGGCAAAGGCTGTTTTTAGTGCGCCTCCCTTACCAATATTGTGGTCATGCTCTAGTACTCGACAGCAATCAATCTTTTTTAACTCTTCAAATACATATGCATATTTTTGATCGCTACCATCATTGACAATAATAATTTGGCTAATGGTGGTGGCTAATAATTGATGGACATAGGTTATAAGTGACTGTTGTGGATTATAGGCTGGTATAATTGCTGCAATATTTTTCATCATCTCTATCCCCCGGATAACACGAAACTTTGACAGATGTACTTTTTTAATCGCTACTTCAAACCTCGACGAGTCTCCTTATAAAACATAGTATCATGTAACGAGGACAATTCAACAATAACGGTATTTTCCCGATATATGAAAAAAGAGGACTTTTATGAAAGAGGTGAGTGCTATCGTCATTCAATATGATATTCTCCAAGATCAATGTAAGAAACTAAAAGCTTTGTCCTTCATTAAATTGGCTAAAAATTTACAGGATGCTAGCTCTCTCGCCACGTCAAAGCCAGCTCTATCTTTACAAAAATCACTCCTTGTACTGGAGGAAATTCTATATGAGCTTTATAAACTAGAAATGGATTCAGAACCAAAGCTAAAAAACATTCGGTCATTACTCAATAATCGTAGCTTTGTTGCAAAAATCCATCCACGTCGCATTTATTTACTAATGAATCTTGTAAACAAAATGACTTCTAGTAATAGTAGTGAAATTGTGGAAGCAAAGGTCGCAAAGATTGTTCTTGATTATATAAGTGATATTGTAGAATGGTTTATTAAACGTTATGACCTTAGCGTAAAGGCAAAGATGATTCGCTTAGCCCCTAGTTTTGAAAATATAACTTCAGTTTTTGATGTAAATATGCTTCTTCAAGATAATCAATCAACTGAGGCCTATAAAAGTGCCGCAAACTGGTTTGAGCTTGCGGCAAAACAAGGGAATGCAAGCGCTCAATATAATTTAGGTGCTCTTTATAATCAAGGTCGTGGTGTTAAGAAAGATTATGCAGTTGCAAAAATGTGGTATGAACGTGCCGCTGCTCAAAATGATGCAAATGCACTTTATAGCTTAGGCGTGCTTTATCATTTAGGACATGGTGTTGTACAGGACTATGAAGAAGCTACTCGCTATTATAAAGCTGCTGCGGATTTAGAAAACGCAGATGCACAGTACAATCTAGGGGTTTTATACAATCAGGGACTTGGTACGCCACAAAACTTTGCAGAGGCAGCAAAATGGTACATGCTAGCAGCCAATCAAGGGAATACAAGTGCTCAAAATAACCTTGGATTCCTTTATCACAACGGAACCGGCGTCGAGCAAAGCTATGAGGAAGCTATAGTCTATTTTGAAATGGCCGCATTAGCTGGTGATGCAAGTTCTCAGTATAATCTTGGCTATATGTACCTTAAAGGTCGTGGTATCTCACAAAATTTTGAAGAAGCTGCGCAATGGTTCCATTTAGCTGCACTTCAAGACCATACTAATGCGGAATTTCAATTGGCAATGCTATATAACACTGGCCAAGGTATTCCTCAGGATCGTATAGAGGCTATAAAATGGTTTAAGCTCGCTGCACATAAAGGACACTTAAACGCTCAATACTGCCTCGGTGTACTCTATGTCAAAGAAAACGATATATCTTTAGCTGAAAAATGGTTACAGTTAGCCACTAACACTGGACATATAAGTGCAGGATTTGAGCTTGGACGTATTTACGTATACCAACTTCAGCAACCAGAAAAAGCGCTCCCTTACTTCAAAGCTGCCGCTGAAAAGGGGTATGCGGATGCTCAGTACGAGCTCGGATTATTATATGAAGCTAACTTGAATTATGATGAAGCAGTGAAATGGTGGAGAGCCGCTACTGATCAGTCCCATATTCAGGCTGAATATCAATTAGGGTTATTATATGAGCATGGATTGGGGATCGAGCAGGACTTAGAAGAGGCACGGCGCTGCTATCGACTAGCTGCCAGCCAAGGGCATTCAGGTGCTCAATATCAGCTCGGTAATTTATTTGATAAGGGAAAAGGTGTAGCACAGGATTATACAGAGGCAGCAAAATGGATTGAACAAGCTGCCGCTCAGGGGCATGCCAAAGCACAATATCAATTAGCTCAAATGCACAGTCATGGACAAGGGGTACCAAAGGATTTTGCGAAAGCAGCCCAGCTGTATCGACTTGCTGCCAATCAAGGGCATCAAAAAGCACAATTCCAGCTCGGTATGCTTTACAAAAAAGGACATGGTGTCGCACAAGACTATACCGAGGCAACAAAATGGCTTAAGAAGTCTCTTGAAAATATGAAATAAAGACTCATCAATAAATTGTAGGGTTGATTCCTTCTAGGTTACTCTTTTTCTTATGGGCGAACGTCAAGCCGCCTTTTTCGCTTCGCACAGATACATTATTACATGCTATGTGATGTGGTTGATTGGAGTGGAAACTGGGCGACTCCTTGGGGAATAGCGATAGAGGAACGAAGGCGAAAGCAAAGCGGCAGCTACAAAGCGCCCAGTCGGAACGGAGATCACCCCCTCGCTTTGCAGAAGAACCATACATTATTTAAAGGCTTCAATAGCATAAAATACCGTGCCACCTCATAAAGACAGTGACACGGTATTTTTTAGCTTTTCATTTCTTCTTTTAGACTCACCATAAATGTTACAACGATAAATAAAGCAAAGCTAATTAATAGCGTTGTCCCACCTATGATAAAGAAAATCAATGTAAATGTACTGCTAAAATGAAATGGATTTATATTGTAGAACCACATGCCTAGTGTTAAACCAAAAACTCCGAGAATAGCCGTCCAACCATGTGCTGTTACTAATTTTTGCGATTTCACTTTAAAAGCTCGATAGAAAATGCCCCATGCAAACATACTTAACCAACCTACGAGCAAAATATGTGCATGTATCGGTCTATATTCATAACTACCTGAGGCAGAAATATGTGAGCCTAGATACGTTCCCAATAAGCCAAAAATCGCAGCAAGACGAATAAGGCGTATACTCCATTTTAGTTCCATACAATAACTCCCCCTAAGTTTTTTCAACTTAGTCAGCAGTTTATCTCGTGAACATGAACTTTACATGAACTCCTCATTACAATTTTGGTAAGTGAACACGGACCTTTGTGCCGGAATTCATAACACTTTCCATATGAACCGTTCCCCCATGTAGCTCAGCAATTTGCTTCACGATGGCTAGTCCAAGCCCAGTACCTTGCTTTGTTCTGGACTCATCTACTCGATAAAAACGATCAAATGCCTTTTGTAATTGTTCAGCAGTCAATCCTATGCCACTGTCCTCAATAAGTACTTCAATTGAGGATGAGAATTCTTGCAAGTGAATATGAATTTCTCCACCTTCGACATTATATTTAATAGCGTTCGTCAATAAATTATCCCAAACATTTTGCAATAGCCCAGCATCACCATTACATGTTACTGGTTCAAGCTGATACGATAATTGTACATTTGCGTCTTCAAGCTGCCAGCGGTATTTTCTTACGGTTTCCTTTAATTGCTCATCTAATCGATAAGGCTCACGCTTTAACAACCTTGTAGATTGATCGAGTGACGTTAGTAAAAGTAATTGCTTAGTTAATGTCGACAGACGCTTCGTTTCTAGTTCAATAATCGTTGTATATTCCTGCATTTCCTTGTCGGTAAGTGATGGATTCTTTAGTAAATCTACATAGCCTTGAATATTCAACAACGGCGACTGAAAATCATGGGACACATTACTAATAAACTCTTTACGTATTCGATCATTTTCCTGTAATTTTTCTGTCATGACATTAAAACTATCTGCTAATTGTCCAATCTCATCAGCTCGCTCTATATCTAGTAGCGTATCGAATTTCTCATGTGCAAGCTGATGTGTTGCCTCGGTAAGTTGTGTAATAGGTCGAATTAGTGCCTTAGCAAAAAGTAGCATTGCCAACAGACTAAGTACTGTCATCGCTAGAATAAGTCCACCAAGTATCGTATGAACCTCAGAAAACAACAAGCGAATATCAGGTCTAATGAACAATGCATACTGCTTATTTTCATAAGTAAATGGCACACCTATCGTATTTATTAACTCATTCGCAAAAAAGCCTGTCACAAAAGTCTCTTTAGGAAAATCACGCATACCATGATAAATTCCCCCATTTAAAACCTGCTCGACTGTTTTGGGCGGTAGTGATTTATCGCGATACTTACCGCCGAAAAAATGTCCTTCGTCACCGGTTGTTACATAAATCTGATAACCTATTTCCCCAAGAGTTGTTAAATAATTTTCTAAATCGCTAGGCTTTGACGACTCAATGTATTTCGCAATATCTTGCGCAATCTTCACGTTTTTCGCATCGTTTTTTTCCTTTACAACTTGATGATAATAAATATTTGTCGCTAAAAAGCCGATACACAAGCTGCCGATCATAACGAGCATCGTCGTGACAACAAATTTACTATATAACGTTTTCATCATGCAATAACCTCTAGCTTATAGCCAACACCACGCACCGTCGTAATCTCAACACCTGTTTCATAACGATGCAGCCGCTCACGAATCCGCTTCACATGCGTATTTAAAGTCTGCTCATCTCCATCATAGTCATAGCCCCACACTTGCTCCATAATAAAACTACGTGTAAACACCTGATTCGGTCGGGAAGCTAATAAAGCCAATAGTTCAAACTCCTTTAAAGGCAGAACAAGTGTATCTTCCCCAATGACCACCTCAAAGCTACGACGATCAATAACTAGCCGGCCCACCTGGATGGTTATCTGATTTTTCTTATCTAATCTACGCAATATCGCTGCTATGCGAAACAGCAATTCTTTAGGTTCAAACGGCTTTACAACATAGTCATCTGAGCCTGCCAAAAAACCTCGTTCCTTGTCCTCAAGCTCGCCTTTTGCTGTTAATAACAGTACAGGAATATCGTAGTCCTGGCTCAATTTCTTAGTTAATGTAAAACCATCCATACCCGGCATCATGACATCTACAACAGCCAAATCAGGCAAGTTTCCCTCAAGTAGTTGAAGTGCCTGTTGTCCATTTTCCGCTTGTATCACCTGATAGCCCTCTTTTGTCAGATAAATATTTACTAGCTGTAAAATATGTACATCATCATCTACAACGAGAATTTTCATTCAAGCTTCCCCCCATCCGACTTGTTTCCGGTACACTACTTTAACAAAAAATCCGCTCCAGTCCGTGTGGACGATCTACAAATGCAATGATCGCTGTCTCGCGGGAGTGTAGCGAATTTTTAACTTCTTTCGCATTTATATTATAACGAAAAGAAAGAAATCAACAGCAATATAAGTAACGGCAAGCCAATTACGATATAGCCTCGTGGATTTGCAAAGTTCATCGTCCAACCGACCCCAAAACGTTTCTCTACAAAAACGGAAGGATCTTGACGATTCACATAAATTAATCCACCCTTCCAATAGCGATCCTCATCAACATCCATTACTTCTGCAACTACATTATCTTCATATGTCACCCTCAACTTGCATTTTTTCCACGCGTAAATAAGGACAGAGCCAAAAACAAGGCATAAAAATAAAATAAATATCGGTAATAGCCTATTTCCTGAAGTCATTGAAGGATAGATATTGCTTAACTGTAATACTGTAAATAATATAGTAAGGGCATAGCTTAACAACATAATGTTCCAGCTCATATACTTTCGGCTTTTCAACTGATCTTCCAATGATTCTTCCTTACGATTAACGGCCAACTTGATTGCAGAACGCTTTATGGAATCTACAATTCCCCACATCATACATTGCATCATCAGCATAACAAGCGGCATTGAAACCGCAATAAAATATGTTTTCTTTCTCCAAGAATCCGCTTCACCACTTGGTCCCCAGTGTACAGCAATGTCATCTGGTATTTGGTCATAATGGAGGAATGTAAAGATAATGAGAAACACCGTAACACCAAAAGGGACTACGTAAAATGGCCATGGAAGCATTTCATCACGACTACGTGCCGTTACATCAACAGTACGAACTTGTTTTATATTTAAGCCCCATTGCTCTTCTCTTTTAAGCTTTAAAACTCTTTGGTGGTATTTCCAATATAATGTCATACTAACTGTAAGCATCGCAAACAAGCATCCAATCAGAAAGCTACCTTGCATAAACTCAGATAGTGCAAGGTAATAATAGCTAACAATCATCATTATTAAAAACATGACGCCAGAAATTCCAACAATTTGAGCGTAATGCTTTTTCATATTACGTAATGCAGGATGTTTTACATTTTGTTCGGGTACTGTAACGCCAAAAACGATTGTTTCTCGTACTATAAACGGAATGAATAATTGTAGAGCTAGTGTAATGATGTAGACGGTTGAAAAAACGCCAAGTAGCATGTGCTACACCCCTTCTGCAGGTATTTGCAAATCAAAAAATACCTTTTTCATCATGTGCTCGATTTGATCAGAAGTTGCCCCGAGCACCATTCCTTCAACCACAATTGGCTTTAAGCTTTTTTCAATTTGCTGTAATTGTTCAGGAGTTAACACTCGCTCCTCTGTTGAACGAATAATAGCACCTGATTTAGCTCTAATTGTAATGATCCCCTTCTCCTCTAACTCATGATAGCTTTTATTAACCGTGTGCATATTGACACCCAGATCAGCCGCTAAATTACGTACAGATGGCAAAGTATCTCCTGGTTTCATTTCCCCTCGTGCAATACCTTCCATAATTTGTTGCGTTACCTGTTGATAAATTGGTACATCAGATTGTGGCTCTATTTGAATAAACATTACTATCATCTCCAAAATTGTTATATAGCTAATATAACAAAATAATTATTCTTTGTGCATAAAAATGAGACCAATTGAACAATCAAAAAAAGAGATGTCTCATGATTAATTCGAGACATCCCCTTACAATGTTTAGAAGGTAAAAAAATGTCTTACAAGCTCCCCATCTAAGCTCGTAAGACATCCTTTACCCTTTTAAATCCCTTTATTCATGACCCCTTTTTTGTAACCGTGTTCAATTTTCAGTAAGGAACGGGGGAACAGACCCCGCTCGTTACATAAGTGGAATACAGTGGACTCCATTCGAGTTTAGTCCACAACAATTTAGGAAAGTTGGATATGTTCATTTAGTAGATTCGTATCTCAAATCAATTATGCTGAAAGCAAGTTAAGCTAATTTTTCGTAACCTGGAAGCGTCAAGAATTCCGCAAATTCGTCTTGTTCAATTAAAGATTTAAACAGCTCAGCAGCTTCTTCATAGCGGCCACTGTTATAGACTTGTTCCCCAACAGCCTCTTTAATTTTCACAAGCTCTTCCTCCAAGATTTCTAATACAAAGGCCAATGTAATACCGCGGCCATCATCCAAGATACCTTTTGGATGACGAATCCATTGCCATACTTGTGTACGAGAGATTTCTGCAGTTGCAGCATCCTCCATTAAATTGTTAATCGGTGCAGCTCCGTTGCCTCGTAGCCAAGAAGCAATGTACTGAACCCCAACGCTACAGTTAATACGAAGACCTTCAAGTGTAATTGTACCTTCTGGAACAGCTACTAAATCTTCCGCTGTAACATTTACATCCTCACGTTTTTTATCGATTTGGTTTGGTGTCGTCATAATGGCATCAAACTGTTCCATGGCCGTTGCAACCATACCCGGATGTGCTACCCATGTTCCATCATGGCCATCTGTTGCCTCACGACGTTTATCTTCGGCAACCTTTGCAAACGCTACAGCATTCGCATCGTCATCCCCTTTAACAGGAATTTGTGCTGCCATACCGCCCATCGCAGGAGCATTACGTTTATGACATGTTTGAATACATAAAGACGTATATGCCTTCATGAATGGTACAGTCATTGTTACTTGTCCACGGTCCGGTAAAATTACATCAGGTTGATTACGCAAACGCTTGATATAGCTGAAAATGTAATCCCAGCGTCCACAATTCAGACCAGCTGAATGTTCTCGCAGTTCATATAAAATTTCATCCATTTCAAATGCAGCTAAAATTGTTTCGATTAATACAGTAGCCTTAATTGTCCCTTGTGGAATTCCGATATAATCTTGTGCAAACACAAAGATATCATTCCATAAGCGAGCCTCCAAATGGCTTTCAAGCTTTGGCAAGTAGAAATATGGTCCTGTACCTTGTGCCAATGCATTTTTAGCATTATGGAATAAATACAGCCCAAAATCAAAGAAGCTACCAGAGATCGGTTCGCCATCTACTAGTACATGCTTTTCAAGTAAATGAAGACCACGTGGACGCACTAATAACACAGCTGTATTTTCGTTTAATTTATACGTTTTACCATTAGATGCCTGTGTAAATTCAATTGTCTTATTAATAGCATCACGCATATTTGCTTGGCCGCCAATCATGTTTTCCCATGTCGGAGCAGATGCATCCTCAAAGCAAGCCATAAACATTTTTGCACCGGAGTTTAAAGCATTAATAACCATTTTACGGTCAACAGGTCCTGTAATTTCTACACGACGGTCTTGCAAATCTGCTGGAAGTGGTGCAATTGTCCAATCTCCCTCACGGAAATGCTTTGTCTCTGGCAAGAAGTCGAGTTTCTCACCTGCATCAAGACGCTTTTGGCGTTCTTGACGAGCCTCTAACAGCTCTTTTCGACGAGCATCAAATTTTTCGTGCAGGGCAAGAACAAACTCAAGGGCTTCTGGTGTTAAAATTTCTTTTGTTTGCTCATTTTGTTCCCCAACAATTTTAAGCTTACCTGTTGTTGCTTGTTCCATCAGTTATTTCCCCCACCTTTGCGATTTTCAGTAGTCTTCCCCCGCTTTAGGAGGAGCAGGGGAGACTAATCTATGATTATGAATTTAGGACTACACGTACTTTATGAAACTTATACGAATTGTTCTGTTTCAGTAGAGCCAGCCATCGCTGTTGTAGAAGAAGTACCACCAGAGATAACTTGAGATACGTCATCAAAGTAACCAGTACCTACTTCACGTTGGTGGCGAGTAGCTGTGTAGCCTTTTGATTCTGATGCAAACTCAGCTTGTTGTAGCTTAGAGTATGCAGCCATACCATTATCTTTATAATCATGCGCAAGCTCAAACATAGAGTGGTTTAATGCGTGGAAACCAGCTAATGTTACGAATTGGAATTTGTATCCCAATTTACCTAACTCGCGTTGATATTCTGCGATTTCTTCTTCTGATAGATTTGCTTTCCAGTTGAATGAAGGTGAGCAGTTGTATGCTAGCAATTTACCAGGGAATTCAGCATGAATAGCTGCCGCAAATTCACGGGCTTCCTCAAGAGATGGTTTAGAAGTTTCACACCAAATTAAATCTGCATATGGCGCGTAAGCTAACCCACGAGCAATCGCTTGTTTGATGCCTGGTTTTGTACGGAAGAAGCCTTCTGGAGTACGTTCACCAGTAATAAACTCAGCATCACGTGGATCAATATCAGATGTTACCATATCAGCAGCATCAGCATCTGTACGAGCGATTAAGATTGTATCAACACCCATTACGTCTGTTGCAAGACGAGCAGCAATTAAGTTACGAACAGCATTTTGTGTTGGAAGTAAAACTTTACCGCCTAAGTGACCACATTTTTTCTCAGAAGCTAATTGGTCTTCTAAGTGAACACCAGCAGCTCCAGCTTCAATCATACCTTTTACAAGCTCAAATACGTTTAGTGGACCGCCGAAGCCAGCCTCAGCATCTGCCACGATTGGAGCGAACCAATCAAATTGATCTACACGTCCTTCAGCATGATCGATTTGATCTGCACGTTGTAAAGCTTGGTTAATACGCTTTACTACTGCTGGTACAGAGTTTGCTGGATATAAGGATTGGTCAGGGTACATTTGACCAGAAAGGTTAGCATCAGCAGCAACTTGCCAGCCTGATAAATAGATTGCTTTTAATCCTGCTTTCACTTGTTGTACAGCTTGATTACCAGTTAATGCACCTAATGCATTAATGAACGGTTCTTCTTGTAAAGAGTTCCAAAGTCGAGCCGCACCTTTAGTTGCTAAAGTTTGTTCAAGTACAACAGAGCCCTGTAACTTAACAACCTCTTCAGCTGAATATGCACGTTCAATACCTGCCCAACGAGGGTTCTCTGCCCATTGTTTTTCTAATGCTTGAATTTTTTCTTGACGTGTTGACATATTGAAATTCCACCTTCCCCTTTGTAGACAATATACTCTGTTAAAAAACTTTTAATCTGCTGTTCCATAACAGGTTTATTTGTTGTAAATTAATATATAACAGAACTTCTGAATTTTCATTATTTTTAGATGAAATACCAAATTTTAAAGATGAAACCGCTTTTTTTGGCGATGAAATTTGGTAAACTGTTTACAAACAAGGGGGATATTCACAATGATTAATGAGTTTAATTCTTTGCCAAAAGATATTTCACAACAGTTTATTTCAATGCTAAAGGACTGGGTTCCAGTCAATTCATCCATTGCAATTGCCGCTGAAAACTCTTATATTTATTTTCATTCTGGACATCAAAACATTAACTTAGAAGTTGGCCAACAAGTACAATCCGGTAGCATTGCAGAACAAGTACTATCCACAAGGAAACGAACAGACTCCGTTTTAGATAATTCCTTATTCGAAACACCATATTATGGGATAGGTTACCCTATTAGCATTTTAGATGTGCCTGCAGCACTTATTCTAGTATTACCTTCAACCTTTACCGAAAAGAAATTAGAGCCCTTTCAATTTTTAACAGGAAAGCAAGAAGAGGAATGGAATCCTATTGCCATTGAAAAAATCTCTCATATTGAAAGCCTGCAGAAAAAAACGTGGTTTTATGTGGATGGAGAACAATTTAAAACTAGTATTACACTGAAAGAACTTCAAATGCGTCTACCGTCATCTTTTATTCGCATTCATAGATCTTATATCGTTAATATTCACTTCATAAAAAAAATGGCTCGTGATCTTACTTCCAATTTTATTGTCACTCTAAAGGATGGAAGTGAACTACCCGTTAGCCAATCTTATTTAAATAATCTTCGTAACGCTCTTGAATTTTAGATTTTACCTTGGCGTAATTGTTGTTGTTACTGTCGCTTCGCTTTCGCACAGAAAACATTGCTGACTGAAGCTAAAAGGCTGTCCTATACATTTGTTGTATAAGACAGCCTAAAAATAAAAAAGCCTGAGAAAAAATTCTCAGACTTTAGATTGCCTAGCGACGTCCTACTCTCACAGGGGGAAGCCCCCAACTACCATCGGCGCTAAAGAGCTTAACTTCCGTGTTCGGTATGGGAACGGGTGT
>NZ_JBHURE010000040.1:0-22381 GCF_042674095.1 Lysinibacillus sp. NPDC056959
ATAATATGTTGTTTTTGTTTAATTATAATAAAATAAAAAGAATCCATTTTGAATTAAACTCCTCAAATGGACTCTTTCCTTATCAATTCAACTATGGCTTTTTTTTAATTAAAATTACTCTTTTGGAGTATATCTCAACTGAATCATCACCCCATAGTTTTTAATACATGCAGCGAATAAGTTATCATTGCAAATACCTTTCTTCCTCCACTATACTGCGCCGTTAGTTCAACAAAGAAAAAAAGAGCTGCTTACGCAACCCAATTTTCTTCATGTAAATTTCCCTATTCCTGTTACAAGCTACTCTACGTTACCTTCTTGTAATTCCCCCGTTAGCTCATGTCTTTGGCGGGAGTTGTAGTAATGTGAGAATCAATCGTATATTACATATTGTCCTTGTTCACTTAACTTTTTTAAAAATGTAAGCATATGATTTATTTCTTCATCGGAATGTCTTTCCCATGAACTTAATTCAGCTATTATTTTCAAAGGAGATTTAGACCTATAAGAACGTGTTGGGTTTCCAGGAAATCGTTTGTCAGTTACGTTCGGATCATTTTCAAAATCACCTAATGGCTCTACAATATAAATTCTCTCTTTTGAGTTAGATCTTGCTAATTCAGCACCCCATTTAGCCGCGTTCAATGTTGCAGTAAAATATATATGGTTAGATTTTTTATCCTGATAATTGGATAAGTGCAAAGGTTCAAGCAGGTCTCCGATTTTCAGTTCTGCTTTAGTACCATGAAAGAACGGACCGGGATCTAAGATATTTTCTTTGTCATTCATATAAACGCACCCCTTATACTTTTTTTGACTTGCGTATAACAGTATAAGGTAAAGAATGGGCGAAAATGTAGTCTATAAATAATTTTCAGATGGGGTTATAATATAAGTAGAGGGTAAGACGTTAACTGTATTCAACCGTTCTTTGCAAGCGAGTTTATAGAACTGGAACTATTTCAGTTGCAGTTGATACTTTTTCCGTTTAGTTCGTAATAAAAGCCCGATCAATAGGTAAAGCATTGTAGTAATAATGCCTGCCGTGGGGGAAACAAGGAATTCTTTCCCTTGAGCAATTTTGATATAGCCATCAAGAATTAGTGGATTCACAAGTGCATCTTCTGTCATATGCATAAGGACAAGTGGCCAAATACTTTTCGTCAGTAAATAAATTTCTGTATACATTACTGTCCAGCAAATCATCGTCACAATACCTATTAACGCAAATAGCCACCTATTCACAGGAAGCACACTTAGGATATCACTTTCTGATAGGAACACTAAAAAGTACGGCATATGCCACGCTCCCCAAACACCACCTACAATACAATACAGCAAAAAATCATTTACTTTTATCGTTAAAAGTTTACTTGTCAAATAACCTCTCCAAACTGATTCCTCAAAAAAGTTTTTAACAAATTGAATCAGTAAACCACCAGCAAAAACTGAAACTAATGTATCTACATTAAAATCCGAAAAATCCATCCAGCCAAATAGATAGCTTACTAACAAAACTATAGAAGTGACGACAGGATAGACTAGGAGTGAGACAATATACCATTTTATGTTATCTTTTAAATTAGGCAATAAGCCTATATCTCGCCAACCATCTCCCGCAAAGACACGTAACAATATAGTTGTCAGCAGCGGAAATACTAACCAAATCCCCATCCCAAGTGTGTCACCTCTAGGCTGTTCAGGGATGAAGCGATCTACAAAAACGCCAAGCCAACCACATAGCAAAACAACAACTATAAAGATTATTATGTTGCGTTTAGTTTTCATTTTTCAATCCTCCTCCCTGTTTTCAAGGATTGAAATAATCCACATCGCATTGGGACAAGGAGTCTCGGGATGCAGCGCAACGTATTGAGCGATTCCTTGAATAGAACACCAAAATGCTACTGCAAGCGCTTCAGCATTCCCCTGTTTAATTTCACCTAGCAATTGCCCCTTCTCTATTAATGGAATACTCTTTTTCATTAATTTATCTGCTTCCATAAGCATTTCTTTTAAATCTTCCGACAAGGAATCAAGATGTTGTGCATTCTCCATTAGGACAAACATTTTTGCTGCAGATGGGTTTGTACGAATCATGTCAAACAACTCCTCAGCAGCAGCTGTAAAAATAGCTAACGGTGATTCATTAGTAAAACTAAAATCCATCTGAAGTCTTTCACATCCTATGCGAATTAGCTCTTCATAAAGCTTTTCCTTAGAGTCAAAATAATGAAAAAGCAACCCCATGCTCATATTAGCAGCTTTAGCAATATCAGCAACTTTCGTTTCACCATATCCCTTTCGAATAAACAAATCTAATGCAGATTGTAAAATTAGAGCCCTTCGTTGTTCTTTTTGTTCATGTCTTATTGACATTTCCCCCACCTCTTTATTGAAAGTATATTCATTGAAATATTATTCAATAAAATCGCAAATATCCCTGAAAAGTGCCCAAAAAATAAAAACTTTAATATTTGATATATCAATGAAAAAGGAACCCTTTTATATTTACGGAAGTCTAAATAGGAAATATTAGAAATTCAAAGGAGGAAATAATGAGGGTTTCTGAACTTACTGTGCTGGTTTTAGTCTATAGTGGCATCATGATTTTTTTCTTAGTTCCCTTTAAAAGCAAGGAAACAAACCGTCCAATTACTTTTAAAGAAAGTCTGCTGCACATCACTTTTCATAAAAAAGCTTTACTGGCTCTTCTTCTAATCAACTTTTTATTAGTAGCTATTTGGTTCGGTACTGAGCAGGAGGTATATCATTTTAATGCTCACAGTGGTTATCCTCCAATCAGTTCAGATTCAAAGGCAATTTTCTATATGTGCGCATTACTCGGATATACTGTCATTCTTTATGTAGCTCTCGCATTATGGATTTCCTTAAACAATTTAAAAAGGAGAGTCGAATAATTTTTAAAATACCTATAAAGTATGACGATTTTATGTACTTTAAAATAGTAATTACGCAATTAAAAAACACCATAATCACTACTATTATATTAAAAACAAATATCAGTTATTTACTATTCAACAATCCTTTAAAATAGAACACATTTCCCAAAAATATATTTTACTTTCATAGGAAAACAATTTCCTAAACGTCTTCAATTTAACACTCTTAGACAAATCAACCTTTCATCATATCAAAAACATATCTATCTTTTTTGTAAAATAATAACATGATTAAAATTAACAATTTTAATAAAAATACGAGTTGAACTTTTACAAGGAATAGAATACTATGAATTTCGAAAGGTGGTTCGCCATCATTCAAGCAATAACAATTATTTTAAAGGGGTTGGAATTATGTCAGACGTTCTAAAGCAATTTGTTATGCCGAAAACAAACTTATTTGGACCTGGAGCAATTCAAGAAGTTGGTAAACGTTTAAATGATTTAGAAGTGAAAAAGACATTAATCGTAACAGATGAGGGCTTACACAAATTAGGTCTCTCTGAACAAATTGCTAACATCATTATAGCTGCTGGAATAGATGTAGCAATTTTCCCGAAAGCAGAACCAAATCCAACAGATCAAAACATTGAAGACGGGATTGCAGTGTACCATGCTGAAAACTGTGATTCAATCGTTTCTCTTGGAGGCGGTAGTGCACACGATGCAGCAAAAGGTATCGGACTTATTGCTTCGAATGGTGGACGCATTCATGATTATGAGGGTGTTGACAAATCACAAAACCCACTGGTTCCATTAATCGCTATTAACACAACTGCTGGTACAGCAAGTGAAATGACTCGCTTCACAATTATTACGGATACAGCTCGTAAAGTGAAGATGGCCATCGTGGACAAACATGTCACTCCACTACTATCGATTAATGACCCTGAGTTAATGATTGGCTTACCTCCTGCTCTAACGGCGGCTACTGGTTTAGATGCATTAACACATGCAATCGAATCATTTGTGTCGACAAACGCAACACCAATTACTGATGCATGTGCAGAAAAGGTACTTCAGCTAGTTCCTGAATATTTACCACGTGCCTATGCAAACGGTGCAGATTTAGAAGCACGTGAGCAAATGGTTTACGCACAATTTTTAGCAGGTATGGCGTTTAATAATGCATCGCTTGGCTATGTGCATGCAATTGCTCATCAATTAGGTGGTTTCTATAATCTACCACATGGCGTATGTAACGCTATTCTATTGCCACATGTTTGCCGCTTCAACTTAACAGCACGTACTGACCGTTTTGCGAGAATCGCAGAATTGTTAGGCGAGAACGTTGAAGCGTTAAGTAAACGTGATGCTGCTGAGAAAGCAATTGTAGCAATCGAAAATCTTTCTAGAGATTTGAACATTCCAAGTGGCTTCCGCGAATTAGGTGCGAAGGATGAGGATATTGAAATCTTAGCGAAAAACGCAATGTTAGATGTATGCGCTGCAACAAACCCACGTAAAGCAACTTTAGAAGACATTAAACAAATTATTACAAATGCGATGGGCCCTGTAGCGAAAAAAGAAGAATCACTCGAAGCTATCGCACTTTCTTAATAGTAAACAAAAGGCATGTCTCTTGTAGGCATGCTTTTTTATTGCGGATGGATAACATTCGGGCATTGTATGTGACCCCAACACTCGCTATACTTTTCTTAAAAAGAATTGGAGATAAGAAGATGCGTTTAATCTCAATTTGTCCGAGTAATACTGAGCTAGTCGCTTATTTAGGCCTGACTGATCAGCTTGTTGGTGTCGATGATTTTTCGGATTGGCCATTAGCAGTAAAAGACTTACCTCTGCTTGGCCCTGATTTATCAATTGATATGGATGCATTAGAAGCATTACAGCCTGATCTTGTACTCGCATCCTTAAGTGTCCCAGGCATGGAAAAAAATATTGAAGCGTTACAAGCTAGAAATATTCCCCACATTGTTTTTAATGCCAATTCATTAGAGGAAATCGCACAGGATCTCCATACTTTAGGGAAAGCCTGTGGGGTTGAAGGTCGTGCTAAAGAAATTTCTGAGGAATATTTACAATGTATTGCTCGTCTCCGCACAGTTGCTCAAACGATTCCGAAAAAACCTACTCTTTATTGGGAATGGTGGCCAAATCCTATTTTTACTCCAGGGAACATTAATTGGCTAACTGAAATTAGTGCCATTGCCGGTGGGCAAAATCTGTTTCAGGATGTAGAACTTGCAAGCGTACAAACTGATTGGGCTGATGTAGTAAAGCGTGACCCAGACCATATTATGATGGCTTGGGTAGGAGTTGCCTTCGAGCGTATTCAACCCGCAAATTTATTAAAGCGTTCCCATGCGCAGGAGCTACGTGCCGTTAAAATGAAACAGCTCCATGTAATGGAGGAATGGCTTTATTGTCGTCCATCACCACGCCTCATAGAGGGTGCATTAAAGCTTGCGAACATGCTTCACCCAAAAGAATATAAGCACATAAAGCTTCCTAGCTTTTTAGATAGTTAAAAGAAATGGTCAATGAAGTCTTTGTTAATATTGCGGCGCTATAAATGAGAGTGATTTCCGTTCCAAGCTACTCCCTTTCGCAAAGGTAAAACATTGCTGGTGTTTCGTTTTATAACTATGACAAGCCAGAAGATACAAGCTATGTGAAATGGTTGATTGGAGTGGAGGCTGGGCGACTCCTTGGGGATCAGCGATAGAGGAACGAAGGCTAAAACCATCACGTCCTGTGATAACGCCTTCGTGACCAACATCGTGTTGGCCCGAGACCCTGGAGCGAGCAACGCGAGTGAAGCGGCTTATCGGACGCCCCCAGGAAGCTTTGCTCTGTGCGAAAGCGTAGTGCTAACGTAGCGGCAGCAACAAAGCGCCCAGCCGGAACGGAAAATCAACCCCTCGTTTTGCCGAAGAACCATACTTTATTTGCATCTTATTTTCATTAACACAATCGTTTTTTAACAAAGCAAAACATCCCCTCAAATATCGAGGGGATGTTTGACATGTTTGTTCGGATTAAACAAACTTCACCATATGGTATTTTTTCTTGCCGCGACGAACAATACTGAATGCATCTTCTAAACGATCTTTACCGTCGATGACATATTCTAATTCAGTGACCTTTTCACCGTTCACGCTAATCGCACCGTTTGTTACGTCTTCACGAGCTTGACGTTTTGAAGGAGAAATACCTGCTTCCACAAGTAACTCCACGATATTTTTATCTTCTTTCGCCATTTCAATAGAAGGAACATCTTTAAACGCATCCTTCATTTCATCAGCAGAAAGTGCTTTTAAGTCACCTGAGAATAAAGCAGCTGTAATGCGGATCGCTTGGTCTAATGCTTCTTGACCATGAACTAAACGAGTCATTTCTTCAGCTAGTGCTTTTTGTGCCTTACGTAAATGTGGTTCCTCTTCTACAGATACTGCTAAAGCTTCAATTTCTTCACGAGAAAGGAATGTGAAGATTTTTAAGTATTTTACAACATCAGCATCCGCAGCGTTAATCCAGAATTGGTAGAACTCATATGGAGATGTTTTCTCACTATCTAACCATACAGCGCCACCTGCTGTTTTACCAAATTTCGTACCGTCTGCTTTCGTTACTAAAGGAATTGTGATACCAAAAGCTTTTGTCTCTTCCTCATGTGTTTTGCGAATAACTTCTAAACCAGTTGTAATATTCCCCCACTGATCAGAGCCACCTACTTGAATGCGACAGTTGTAATGGTTGTATAAATGATTGTAATCAATACCTTGAATTAATGTATACGCAAACTCAGTAAATGAAATCCCTGTATCAAGGCGTGATGCAATTGTATCTTTTGCTAACATGTAGTTCACGTTAATTAATTTCCCATAATCACGTAAAAACTCAATCGTATTTATATTGCCAATCCAGTCACGGTTATTAACTAACTGAGCACCATTGCCATCTTCTGCAAATTCAAAAATACGCTCTAATTGGCTACGGATACCTTGAACATTTTTATCAATTTGCTCAACAGTTTGTAATTGGCGTTCTTCAGAGCGTCCAGATGGATCTCCAATCATCCCTGTCGCACCACCAACTAATAAAATTGGACGGTGGCCCGCCTTTTGGAATCGACGCAACGTTAAAAGAGGCACAATATGTCCAATATGCATAGAATCCGCAGTTGGATCAACACCGCAGTATAAAGATACAGATTGTTCATCTAATAATTTGGCCATACCTTCAGCATCAGTTTGTTGGTATAACAATCCGCGCCATTCTAAGTCTTGTAATAATTCGTTCGTCATTTTTACTCCTCCTAAGTGTTTAATAATTCCGTGTAGGGAGAAACAAAAAAGTCCCTACACGCAAAATATTGCATGCAGGGACGTTATAAACTAACGCGGTACCACCCAGCTTGAAGATGTCATCCATCTTCCTCTTCATTCAACCGCCTTTATCGCAGGCGCGCACGTCTAAGCTCCAAGCACGTAATTCGTCTCTACATTATGACCAGCTTTCACCAACCGCTGGCTCTCTATACAGGGAATATAGACACTACTGCAAGCTCTTCTTCGCTAGAAAACTATAAGCATTATTCTAAACGATTCTTTTTCATTGTCAATAATTATGTTCGACCTAAATCAATATGTGCTATAATAGACAAGATTTTAGGGGGTCGATACATTGAAAGATTGGATTGAGAAAATCAATGCAAAGATCGATGATTTAATTCAACAAAAATGGATGAAGAAATTACGTATTTCAGGAAGTGTTGCCTGGAACTTATTTTTACTATTTTTAGTCTTTGCATTGGTAGGCACTGTATTTGCCGGTTCAGTTGGCGCTGGCTATTTTGCTTCACTTGTAAAAGAAGAGCCACTACGCTCTAAGGAAGAATTACGAAAAGAAATTTTCAACTATGATTCAACAAGTGAGATCTATTTTGCCAACGATATTTATATCGGAAAATTACGGACAGATTTAGACCGTCGAGTAACAACATTAAACGCTGTCTCACCTGATGTTGTTAATGCGGTATTAGCGACAGAGGACGAGTATTTCCGTGAACATAACGGAATAGTTCCGAAAGCCGTCATCCGCGGGTTACTTCAAGACGTAACCAACTCTTCTACACAAACAGGTGGTTCTACACTAACACAGCAGCTTATTAAAAACCAAGTATTAACAAACGAAGTATCTTATGAACGAAAAGCAAAAGAACTTTTACTTGCGATGCGTTTAGAGCACTTTATGAAAAAGGAAGAAATATTAGAGGCCTACTTAAACATAATTCCTTATGGTCGTAACGCTTCCGGTCGAAACATTGCAGGGGTAGAAACAGCTGCTGAAGGTATTTTCAATGTAAAAGCAAAGGATTTATCACTTCCTCAAGCAGCGTATATAGCTGGTATACCTCAATCACCTTTTGCTTACACACCTTTCACAAATACAGGTGTACTTAAAAGTAAAGAAGCTCTGCAACCGGGTATTGATCGAATGAAAACTGTACTTTTTCGTATGAAAGACGCAGGTTATATTAACGAAGCTCAATATAAAGAAGCACTTGCTTACGATATCACTGCTGACTTCCGTTCACCGGAGATGCGCGCAGAAGATCGCTACCCATGGCTAACGTATGAGCTTGAAAGTCGAGCAAGAGACATTATTGCGGAAAAACTAGCAGAAGCAGATGGTATTGATCCAGAGCGCTTAAAAAATGAAACAAAATTAAAAGAAAAGTATACGATCTTAGCAGATCGTGATGTCCGCTCAAAAGGTTATCGTATCTATTCAACTATTAATAAAGATATGTACGATTCGATGCAAAGCGCAGCGGAAAACTTTAAAAATTACGGTCATACTTACACTGTTAAAGACAAAGACCCTGTAACAGGTGAAGAAATTGATGTCCAAATGCCTGTACAGGTTGGTAGTATTTTAATTGAAAATACTACAGGACGTATTTTAAGCTTTGTCGGTGGTCGTGATTTCGAATTAAAAAGTTATAACTATGCAACACAGGCAAAACGCTCAAATGGCTCAACAATGAAGCCTTTACTCGTATATGCACCTGCAATAGAATACGGTGTAATCGGTGCAGGTAGCCCCTTAGTCGACGTAAAATTCTCGATTGGTAGCTGGAGCCCGAGCAACTATATTACTAGTGATGAACGAGGTCTAATTCCTGCACGTGAGGCATTAGCAGATTCACAAAACTTATCAGCTTTACGACTATATTATAGTATTCTTAACAGACGCCCTGCCGATTATTTAGTAAAGATGGGGATCACAACCCTAAAGCCCGATGACTTCACAAACATTGCAGCTGGTATCGGAGGCGTAAAAGAAGGTATTACTGTTGAAGAGAACACCAATGCCTTTGCAACTTTTGCAAATGGTGGGCAATTCATAGACTCTTATATGATCGATAGAATTGAAGACCAAAATGGAAATATCATATATAAACACGAAGTTAAACCTGAACAAGTATTTAGTCCTGAAACTTCTTATATCATTACAGATATGTTACGAGATGTGCTAACAAAAGGAACAGGTACTGTAGCAAGAAATACATTAAAATTCTCTGCTGACTTTGCCGCTAAAACAGGTACTTCACAAAACTACAAAGACGTGTGGCTAGTTGGTTATAACCCGAATGTTTCTCTTGGTGTATGGATGGGTTATGATAAAAATCAATCACTATATGCATTTAATAATACGTATCAACAGCCTAGCGTGCGAATTAACAAGCTATGGGGAACCTTAATGAATTCTGTATATGATGTAGATCCACAGTTAATTGCCCCTAAAAATAGATTTGTGCAACCGAAAAACGTTGTCACTGCATCATTCTGCGGTATTTCTGGTTTAGCGCCATCTGCAGCATGTGCTAATGCTGGTCTCGTGCGCTCTGATTTGTTTAATGCGAAAGTATTTTTACCTTCACAAGCTGATGATAGCTTAGCTTCTTCAAGCGTTGTTACAATAAAAGGTAAAACCTATAATGCCCTTCCTAGCACACCAGCAGAATTTGTAAAAGCAAGCGGTGCAGGAATTAATCAGGCATTTATTAAACGAATGCTTGGCCCACTTGGCGGTAATCCGGCCAGCCTATTACCAAAAAATTCGACATTAGCGAATTCATCGGTATCAGCTGTTAATTTCCCAGCAGATAGCAGTGCACCAGCAGCAGTATCTGCTTCAATTAATGGGAATACATTATCATGGACTGGCTCTTCAAATGATGTAGTCGGTTACCGAATTTATAAAGTAACAAATGGCGAAAGAACCCTTGTTGGATCAGTGCTTGAATCATCACAAAGCATGACGGTAGCAAGTGGTCAAGCCTATGTTGTTGTCGCTGTAGATATTACAGGTTTAACTTCACCGCAATCCAATATCGTTTCTACGGGTGGCGACGCAAGTGAAAAACAACCTGAAAAAGACAAGGAAGAAGAGGTCCCAACAACTACTCCACCGACTGACGGCGATGAATCGGACAAAAATGGAAATGGCTCAGAGAATGGCGATGGGTCTGATGGTAGTAACGGGAACAGCGACGGTTCTGGAAACACCGGGAATGGCTCAAATAACGGCAACGGTTCTGGAAACACTGGAAATGGCTCAAATAACGGCAGCGGTTCCGGAAACACTGGGAATGGCTCAAATAACGGCAACGGTTCCGGAAGCACTGGAAATGGCTCAAGTAATGGCAACGGTTCCGGTGGCACTGGAAATGGCTCAAATAACGGGAACGGTTCTAATGGAGGAAACAACGGAAATATTACTCCGCCGACTGACCCACCTAAACAATAATAAACAGGCAGGCATACTACATTTAAAAAGTGATTGTAGTATGCCTGTTTTTTTGTCATTATATAGGTGACTATTAATTTAAAGGGGTGGAAGTAATTGAACATTTTAATTTTAGGAGGCACTCGCCTTTTTGGTAAAAAGCTTGTTGAGCTTTGTCTTCAAAATGGGCATAACGTAACTATTTTAACACGTGGACAAAGTGGAAATCCTTTTGGTACGAAGGTGAAACAGCTATTTGTTAATAGAGATGATGCCGATTCGTTGTCACAGGCGCTATCAAGTACTACATGGGACATTGTCTATGATAATATTTGCTACTCTCCGAATGAAGCTCTTAAAATATGTGAAATTTTAGAAGGTAAAACGAAAAAGCTCGTTTTTACATCTACTCTATCCACCTACGAAATAGACGGCAATGTCAAAACAGAAGAAGATTTTAATCCATTTAATTATGAAATTCGAATGGGGAATCGCGAAGATTTTTCATATGGTGAAGGAAAGTGCCAAGCAGAAGCAGTACTTTTCAGAAACGCTACGTTCCCTGTTGTCGCCGTCCGTTTCCCAATTGTTATGGGTGTGAACGACTATACACGCCGTTTACATTTTCATGTTGAACGAATTTTACAGGAACAGCCTATTTCATTGCCAAATATTGAAGCAAAAATGAGCTTTATTACAGATGACGAAGCAGCTGCATTTTTGTATTTTGCTGGCATTACATCAATTGAAGGCGCTTATAACGCAACAGCGGCAGGTGCAATTTCATTAAAGGATTTGCTAGGTCTTATTGAAAATGCAACCGGAAAGCATGCAAAAATAGCTCTTGTAGGTGGCAATGAAAAGTCACAGTCACCATATGGGGTTCCAGCAGATTGGTATATGTCAACTGCAAAGGCAGAAGCAGCAGGCTTCACATTTAGTCAACTTCACGATTGGCTCCCTACACTAGTAAAAACATTAGTAAAAGAACTGCAATAAAGTGAAACTTTAATTAGTGGGGTGTTCTTTACCCCACTAATTATTAGTCTTCACCAATCGGGTTTTTACGGGCAGTTAGTCTCTCCTAATTTCTTTGCCCTCATTGAATTCAAAGTGGGAGGACCTGATTCTTCTCTTTTGATACAGATAAGCGACAGCAACAATAAAGCGCCCAGCCGGAACGGAAATCAACCACACGCATTAAAAAATCTGCTAGATTTCTTGTGAAGAAGTCTAGCAGATTTTTTTATCGTATATAATTGTCCAGATACTACAACAGTATCGTTTTCAAAATCGCAATTGCTTCATCGATTTCTGCCTTTGACACGGTTAATGGAGGTAATAAACGTATAACATTTGGCCCTGCACCTACTAATAATAAGCCGTTTTCCTCTGCCGCAGTTATATACGAGGCTACCTCAGAATCACCACAGCCAATGCCAAGAAGTAAGCCTTTGCCCTGTACGGTATACGCAGAAGGGAGATTCTCTTTTAACTGCTTCACAAAATATGCGGATAGCTCCTGTACATTTTGTAAAAATGCAGGTTCAAAGACATGATCAAGCACAGTTTCAGCAACACGCATTGCAAGTGGGTTTCCACCGAATGTTGTCCCATGTGTGCCAGGACTAAATGTTTCATATAGCTCTGCTGTGCCAAGCATACTACCGACAGGGAAACCTCCACCAAGCCCTTTTGCCAACGTTACAATATGCGGCTTTAAAATCGTTTGTTCAAAAGCATATTTTGTTCCTGTTCGTCCAATACCCGTTTGAACCTCATCGATTATTAGTAATATTCCTTTGTTGTCACAAGCTTTAGCTATTGCTGCTGCGAATTCTGGTGATACGCTGTTAACGCCACCCTCACCTTGAATCATCTCCAACATAATTGCTGCGACAGAATCGTCAACCGTTGCTTCAAGTGCTACCACATCATTAAAAGGAAGAATTGTAAATTTTTCAACAAGTGGTCCGAAGCCGTTATGTACCTTGCCCTGACCTGTTGCGGACATTGCTCCAAAAGTTCGTCCATGAAAGGATTTCTCGAAAGTAATAATATGATTTTTTCCTGTATGCTTACGTGCAAGCTTGATGGCAGCTTCATTTGCTTCCGCACCACTATTACAGAAAAATGCATATGAAAGATGTGTATCAACTATTAATTTTTGTGCAACTTTCTCCTGATCAGGAATAGCAAATAAATTAGAAATATGCCAAAGCGTTCTACTTTGATCATGAATAGCCTCCACAATCGCTGGATGTGCATGACCAAGACTCACTACAGCAATTCCACTTGTAAAATCTAAATATTTTTTCCCAGCAGCATCTTCAACAACTGTTCCTTGCCCTTTGACAATTTGGGCGCGGCGATTTCCATAGTTTCCAAATAAAGCACTCATCTAATCACCCCTACTTAAATTCATAGCTAAAAATCTTCAATCTTACTCAACTATATTGCTACCAATATGCCATTAGAACAGTCATTCCTACTAAAACGAAGAATAACTTTCAAAGGTGAAGACAAGCATTTAATTCAAATGAGATAAAATTGTCGTACCTACTAAGGATTCCCCAACAATTTGCACGGATGGAATACCTGAATTTAAGCATTCGAGAGCTCCTTGAACCTTAGGTATCATCCCACCGTAAATATGCCCCTCCTCTATCCATTGATTGATGAAAGAAGGTGTTACTTTCGATTGATATTCATCGTTTATTCGAATACCATTTACATCTGTTACAAGTAATAAGCTATCTGCCTCTAAAGCTAGTGCGATTTCACTTGCTATCGTATCTCCATTAATATTCAACGCTTGACCATGTACATCCGCTCCGACGCAAGCAATAACTGGTACTACCCCTGCATTTATTAATGTTTCTAGCAAAGGTGTATTGATGGTCTTCACTTCACCAACAAAACCGAATACATCTTTATCTAAATAATCGGCTACAATCAACTGATCATCAAATCCGTTTAAACCAATTGCAGCTATGCCAGCCGTTGTTAATTCATGAACAAGCGCCGGATTGACCTTTCCTAATAACGTTGACTGTACGATATCCATTACAGCTTCGCTCGTTACACGAATACCGTTTATAGCATGTGATTTTATTCCACGCTCCGCTAGTTCACGATTGATAGCTGGGCCACCACCATGGGTAATAATAAGCTCTGCACCGCTCTCTTGAAGTTTTTTAAAATTCTCAAAAAATGATTCATTTAACCCTTCTAGCGTACTACCCCCAAGCTTAATAACCATTCGTTTACGAGCGATACGAGGCATTGATTTGAACGTAGTCATAAGTTAGATCACATCCCCAAGCATGCCCCTTGCCTTCCCCAATACCAAGTGACACATAAATTTTCACTTCATGCATTTTTAAAATTTGAATTAACTCATCCTCCGAGAATGGAACTGGCTCACCGTTTTCAACCATAGTTACACCGCCAATTTGGATCGTAATTTTTTCCGGATCAACCGTTGCGCCACTATAGCCTACAGCAGCAATAATACGTCCCCAGTTTGCATCACAGCCAAATACTGCCGTTTTCACAAGCGGTGAACCGACTACTGTTTTAGCAATTTTACGCCCTTCTTCATCCGAAATTGCCCCTTCAACTTCAACCTCAATTAGCTTCGTTGCACCTTCACCATCTTTGGCAATCATTTTCGCTAAGTCTTGAGCTACTGTTTTCAAAGTAAAGTAGAAGTTTTGCCAATCTGGATGATTAGGAGTTAGAGCTTCATTGCCTGCTAAGCCGTTTGCCATCACAACTACTGTGTCATTTGTAGATGTATCTCCATCCACTGTAATTGCATTAAAAGTCAAGTTTGTTAGATCAGATAAAGTAGCCTGTAGAACTTCTGATTCAATATTTGCATCTGTCGTAATAAAACCTAGCATTGTCGCCATATTTGGTTCAATCATACCCGAACCTTTTGCAACACCAGCGATAATAACCTCCTTGCCATCAACGATAGTACTGTAACTTGTGTTTTTCATAACGGTATCTGTTGTTAATATCGCTTGGGCAAAATCAATCGCACTTTCTAAATTATCCTTTGGCACTAACTGATTAATCCCATTTGCTACTGGCTCCATATTCATAATTTCACCGATGACACCTGTCGAGCAAACTCCTACTAAATTTGCCTCGATACCAAGCTTTTCCGCTACTAGGAATTGCATTGTTTGTGCATCCTTCGCCCCTTGCTTCCCTGTACATGCATTAGCATTTCCGGAGTTGACAATCATCGCCTGCATTTTTTTCGTTGTGTACACAACTTCCTTTGTTACTTTTAATGGTGCTGCCTGCACAGCATTCGTTGTAAAGACACCTGCTACACTCGCTGGTACTTCACTGACTAATACAGCTAAATCCTTTTTCTTATGCTTTAAACCACAGTGTAAACCCGCAGCTTTAAAGCCCTTTGGTGAAACAATATTTTTACTTGATAATTTTTTCATCATACTTGCGGATGCTATTAATGTCATAAAATCTTTCCTCCTTAGTTAATCAATTATCCTCGACGTAAGAGATAAGAAATATTTGAAGCTGACGCTATGCTTTCGCTACATAAAACATTTTTCTGAAAGAAGTTAAATAAAGAATGGAACGACATCCAATCCTGTAATTTGTGGTAAATCTAATTGAACGTTCATATTTTGAATGGCTTGCCCAGCAGCCCCTTTGACTAAATTATCGATAACGCCAACGATTGTGGCACGATTCGTACGGCTATCTACTTTCACTAAAATATCGCAATAGTTCGAACCTTTAACACGGTTTGTTCCCAGACTATTAGCATCTGTAACAATCCGTACAAACGGATGCTTTTCATAAGCACTCCGTAAACAAGCTACTAGCAGCTCTTCTGTAACACCAGGCATAACAGGTGCATATGAGGTAGATAAAATCCCTCTAGTCATTGGCACTAAATGCGTATTAAAAGTAATAGTTGTATCGACCCCTGTAAACATTGAAATAGCCTGCTCAATTTCTGGTATATGCTGATGTGCATTCGTTTTATAGATGGATAAACTTTCATTCGCCTCGCTAAAATGCGTTGTTTGCGATGGTTTATTTCCGGCTCCTGAAATCCCACTTTTTGCATCAATCACTAAAAAGTTCGAATCAATCAATCTTTCTTTTAGCAACGGTAACAACGAAAGTAATACCGCTGTTGGGTAACACCCTGGATTTGCGACAAGAGAAGCATGTTGAACATTTTCTGCATTCCATTCGGTTAAGCCATATACACTTTGTTGAATGATTTCCAATGGTGCCGCTTTTTTACCGTACCACGCTTCATAGCTCGCTGGATCTTGTAAACGAAAGTCACCAGACAAGTCTATTAATTTAGGACCTTTCCCTACCAGCGGAGGTAATAGCTCACTTGTCACCCCTGAAGGCGTACTTGTAAAAACAACATCAAATTTCTCTAAAGCCCCATAATCAATTTTTTGTAAAGGTGTATCGGCTATATGAACGAGATGACCAAACTTAGAAGAAAAAGTGACACCCTCTTCTGAGGATGTGAATAAATCGATCCGCTCCACCGCTTTATGATTATGTAAAAATCGAATAAGCTCTAATCCACCATACCCGGTTGCACCAACAATTCCTACTTTCAATGCACTCACCTCTGAAATAAGTTAAAGTTAGTATACGTCTGCATATTTATTAAGTCAACTGAATTTTTATTTATATTTAAACTTTTCTAAATATTTACTGATTATTATCATAACGTGGAGTTTATTTCCGTTCCGACTGCGCCCCTTGCCGCTGCCGCTTCGCTGCAGGTTTTCCTAGGAGGTATAAAATTTGAAAACTAATTTCTCTAATATCGAGTAAGGCATCTTTCTACTTAAAAGGAGATGTTTTATTATGCAAAAAATTTTTGTATACTATTTTCTGCTTTTAATTAGTAACTAACGGTAAAATAGAAGTAAATATCCCGTTAAATGAAGTAATACACACCTTCTATTGAATTAATAATCGTGAGACAATCTCGATAATCATTCATTAGGAGGTTTTTTCATGACCCGATCAGAACGTCAACTCTTATGGTACTCACGTATTCAAGCCTTTCAAGACAGCAGTGAAACAAGTGTCGCTGCTTGGTGTGCTAAACAGGATGTACCGGTTCAAAGTATGTAAAAGACACGCTCCCAAAATCACCGCAGCCAGCACAGTGGCTTCCGGTAGCGATTCGAGAATCCGTCATTTCAGACACTGTTCCAATTGTCATTAAGATAAAGGGGATTTCCATCGAACTGCCACCAAATTTCGAGGAAGCAACGCTCACCAAAATCCTACATTTGGTACGAAACCATGTTCACTAATATTCGGATGGATCAAGTCTTTATCGCTTGTGGTGCGACAGATTTGCGAAGATCCGTCGATGGCCTGGCCGCTATTGTACTTTCAGCTTGATCCCTTTTCTTCTCATCTATTTGTCTTCTGTAATCGAAAGAAGGAGTTCGGCACAACTTGTCAAATTCTTTTAGCTATGAAAAAGGTCGAACAACACCCATCACTTACAATTGAAGAACTCGCAATGAAGAATGCCGAATTGGAAAAACAAAAACGAAGTCCCCACAGGTAACAGATAAAATCATTTGTAAATAGGGTGGCTCACCTGACAAACATTTAGTAAATCTAGCTGTTGCGCGTTGATACTTCGTAATGTGCATGTGCATTGTTCAATTATTTGGAAGGCAAGTTCTCGTTACTCAAAACTACTTTGTCACAGTACTTTAGAAACATTGTCAACATTGCCAGCAACGTATTGAGCGAGAATTCAGGCATTTTCGTTCAGATATAGTCGGTATCGTTATCTTGTAAATCATAGATAATATCGAATGACAATATAAGTATTCCAATAGCGACACCAATCTTATAAATAGTTTCGTTAAAAGTATCTGCATATTCCTCGAAATGAATGACACACAAAGTACCAAAAGGATATTTACCAGATATTTAAATAACAATTTTATTAACAGAGTTAAATATGGAAAAAAGATGTATTTTTTGGTAATATAATCAATAAATACAGTGTTTAAAGGAGGCCTTGAAAAAATTAGGCAAAAACATTAAAAAATAAATTCATCTTTAGATACAATTCTTGCTGAGAAAAAATTGATTGGCGAAGAATTAAAGGAGCTACTCCAAAGTTTTAAAGAAAAAAAGAAGCAGCCAGCTTTTAAAATTGTAAATGCTTTTGATACAGAGCTAACAGAAATTTTTATTGTAAACGCCACCTGGATTTTAAGATACACAGACACTACAATAACAAAAAAACGTCGGTTGTAGTGTCGGTCTCAAAAATGATAGATTCAAAATAACTCGAGGATAAATGAATCACTATAGTAATTAACAGAGCTAGAATTAGATCTACAAATTACTAACCAGTAACCTTAATTTGAATAACTGTTAATTAAAAGAAGTGTACTAATGCATTTATCTAAAATTAAGAAGTCATTTTTTTACAAATATAACAATACAGTTGGAATAGGAGGATACTCCTAACAGGAGTCCTTTCTTTTGGTTGATGTTTAGACGTAATAACCTCACCATAAATGGATTCTATTTTCACCTTTTAAGTAAAATAAAGAATCCCTTAAAAAAGCTGCCTTATCGGCTTTCCTATGGGATTTTGTGTTGAATAATGAATAATCTAGGTTCTATTAAAATATTAAGAGGTAAGGTATTTATATGATAGAAAATGGAATTAATGAGTTTATGTTAAATAATAGAATTAATAAGTTTATATTAAATAATGGAATTAAAGAAATAATAGGTAGGTGTGAATACTATAATTTAGAATGCGAAGATGATTATTTTTATTTAATTGATTCAGGTATAGCTTTACTAAAACAACAGACTATAACAGGTAAAGAGATAATATTAAAGATAATGAAAGCAGGTAACATTTACATCTGTAATAAGAGTATTAACGATCAAATGTCTCTGTACTTTAAGGAAAATGGTAGTGTGATAAGGGTCTCCAGAAAAAAGTTATTAATGCAAAAAGAAAATAGCGAATTAGTAAAAGAAATCAATGAATATTTACTTAATGAATCAATGAAGAAAGATATGATGTTACGAGATTTGTTGGTATGTAATAAGACTGGGAATTTTATATCAATGATTATAAGATTATCAAATTCTTTTGGCAAAGCAAAGAACGACGAAATTATCATTGATATAAAATTAACGCATGATGAATTAAGCCAATGTTGTGGAACAACTAGAGAAAATATTAGTAGAACAATGAAAGATTTAATTGAAAAGGAAACAATAGAATACCGAAACTCAAGAATAATAATAAAAAATATAAATCAATTAAAGGATTTGATGAATTGTGAAGACTGCCCAATTCATGTATGTAACACCTTTTAACTTTTACCAGTCTCCGATTATACCTTTTTTAGAGCAACGGAATACATATGCATCTCGCTTGAGCACTTTGTATTTATTACTCTAAATGTTTTAAAAAAATAAACTGAAATTACGTGTTCACTAATGCGACGGTAGAAGGGAAAATAGTTTAATCAAATCCCTTCAAAAGCGTCATTTTTTCACACGTAACCCGTAGTACTACAAAGAAATTATTTTAATCGAGTACAAGGCAGAATGGATTCAGTACGGTTCTTAGTCAAGCTCGTATTTTGGTGAAGAGCCTTAATTGATTCTACAAATTTTACATATTGTAACAAATATCACTGAAATTCTTTATTTAATATTTTATATTGATAGTGTAAGACATTCTGATATAGGAGGTACAATACTATGGAACAAGGCGTAATGGTTAGTAACAAAGGTTGCTCTGCTTGCTCAATTGGTGCTGCTTGTTTAATCGATGGACCTTTCCCTGATTTTGAAATCATGGGGATAACTGGTGTTTTTGGTATATCATCGTAATTAACAAAGATGCTCGGGCAAAATAATTTCAGTGAAAGAAAAATCCGAACTATTAATTGAAATTCTAATCAAATTTCGTATTAGTTTGGATTTCTTTCATTATAATGGTTTTCGTGATGTTTTATTGCTCAGCTTTCAGTTAGGGGATTTCCGTTATTTCCAAACCACTTTGTACTAAATTTAGTTAAATTGGAGTTGAAAAATTTGTCTAATTATATCGCATTTAATGAATCTTGTAGATTACACCAACTACCTAATGGTGGTGTGATAGAAGTCAAATACATAAATGATGAAAATAATATATTTGATTTTGAGTACCTTGACTTAAATTCTTCAGCATTTGAAGCATGTACAAATTTTGATGGCACCAAAACAATTGAAGAAGTTTTAAATAACATGTGTCAAAAATATCAATGTGATATTAAAGATCATATTAATTGGTACTCAAAACTGGTAGAAGATTTATATAAAAAACAACTTATTAAATTCACAACGCATTCCAATAAAATAAATATAAATTTGTCTGGTAATAAATATTATATAACACCTCTACATGCAACTTTTGAAATTACTCATAAATGTAATTTAAAGTGTGAACATTGTTATCTAGAAAGTTCGCCTGACATTGAAGATAATTTAACTCTTGATGAATTTAAAAGTATAGCTACACAAATGTATGACAACGGAGTATTAACATGTGAAATTACAGGCGGCGAAATCTTTGTTCACCCACAAGCAATGGAAATTTTAACTTTTGCTCTAAATAAATTCAGGAAAGTTGGAATATTAACAAATGGAACTTTGTTAAAAGAAGAAATTCTCAACCTACTTACAAGTTATAAAGAAAAAATTATTATTGGTATTTCCTTAGATAGTATTTACCCTAATAAGCACGATGAATTCAGAGGTAGAAAAAATGCTCACAAACAAACTTGTAAAAATATCAAAAGATTATCTGATAATGGCCTTTTTGTAAGAGTCGGTATGTCTATATATGAAGATAATATGTGGGAAATAGATGAAATGGCTACACTTGTAAGAGGTTTAGGTGCTTCAGCATTTGCATATAACTGGATTGATGACTTTGGTAGAGGAAAAGATATGAATCAGTTAAAATTAAATAAGAAGGGGGATATTTCATTTTCAGAGTTTGAAGTTAGTGTTATCAAAAATAATGAAGATATTATTCCTTTAGTACCTATCAAAAAAAATAAAGCAAATAATTGTGGTGCAGGTTGGAGATCAATTGTAATGGATCCTCATGGTAACGTAAGACCTTGTGCACTTTTCCCAAAAGAATTTTCAATTGGAAATTTGAAGAAGGAAACTTATGAACAAGTATTTTCAAAAGACATCGTGAAAAAACTATGGGAAATACAATCACCTCAAAAAAGCGCACTTTGTAGCGAAAAATGTCCATTAAGCGGATACTGTTCTGGTTGTTACTTAAAAGGACTTAATGCGAACAAAAATCATAGAAAATCTCATTGTAATTGGGTAAAAGGTCAAGAACTTGAACCACTATTAGAATTCGTTTAAGGAGGTTAATATGAAAAGGGGACTTTTAACAATTATTATTAGCATTATTTTTTTACTTGGCGCAATTTCTTTCGCTTTTAGAGAAAATTGGCTATTTGCAGTGTTATTTATTATTACTGCAATTTTATATTTCAGTAAATATGTCAATAAAAAAGGTAAATAAGTATGGAAATAATAAATACTAAATCTCTAGATATATGGTACGATCAAAAGAATCTAATATTAAAAGATATAAACTTATCTCTAAATACCGGAGCTATCTATGGTTTACTAGGTAAAAATGGTTCCGGAAAAACAACACTCATGAATACACTTTGCGGTGTATTAATGTCTTTCAAAGGTTCCGTGAAAATCGGAAAAAAGGATTTTAGTAATAGTTCAAATCAAAGGTTTATTCATGATTCTAAGAATCAACGTTTTTTTATTCCTGATTTCCCTATGATTTTACCTTATATGAACAGCATCCAATTTATTACTTTTTTACTAAAAACCTATAACAGTTCATTCACCGAAGAACAAATATTAGAAATATCTGAAAGGTATAATTTTTCTCAATACTTGTATACGCCTATGAAAAATCTATCCCTTGGAAATAAGAAAAAGGCATCTATTATCTGTTCAATAATAATAGATGCTCCAATTCTTATATTTGACGAACCATTAAATGGATTGGATATACAAAGTATTGATACTTTTTTAGAAGACTTAGAACAGCTTTCTAATAATGGAAAATGTATAATTATCTCTTCTCACTTATTAGATATAATAACAAAAATTACACCGAATATTATCTATATTACAAATCAAAAATGTTTTCAAATAAAACTTCATAATAATGATAACATTAGAAAGGTGTTATCGGACTATGATCAATTATAATTATTTTAAATTTCTATTATTATATGAAAAAAATAAAAATAATCTTAAAAGTATTATTGGAACTTTTTTTTCTGTATTTATTTTAATTTCTTTCGAAACGTATTTATTAAGTTCTATTAAAGGGAATATGGATTTTTTAAATAATAATTTTTTTAAACTTTTCATTATACTTCCTTGTTTGCTAAACATTAATATTTATTGGATTTCATTTAGAAATAGCAATCTTTACCAAACAATTAGTTTAATACCTATACAATTAAGAGAATTTTTAACTACAGCAAATATATATATATTTATTAGTAATACTC
>NZ_JBHURE010000041.1:0-20962 GCF_042674095.1 Lysinibacillus sp. NPDC056959
CGTTATTCATCTTAATTGAACCGCCGTATACGGAACCGTACGTACGGTGGTGTGAGAGGTCGGGAGCTAATCACTCCCTCCTACTCGATTGTTAAAAAGTTATTGTGTCAATGAAATGAAGATGCCTGTCGCTCTTCGTTTTATAATTATAAATTAAAGTGTCATGCCAGAAGAGACATACAATATTTAATTAGCTGCAATTCAGGCAAAGCTTCAATATTCATAGATATTAGCGTGTTTCTGACAACATACTATGTAAAATGAATTTAATCCTTAATTCGATTCTATAAAAATATATGTTCACCCAATAGGCGCTACCTGCATATGATGGAGTGAAAAGAGTCGAAGGAGGAATTGCGCTGAAACGTTTACGACAAATCGTGACGAGAGCAGTAGTTGCCAAGGGGAAGAAGAGAACAGAAGAACGTGTAACATTATGTCCATCAAATAAGCCGACAAGCATTCTCGGTTGCTGGGTTATTAATCATACTTGCTCCGCGAAAAAAGTCGGTAAATTTGTAGAAGTATCAGGGAAGTTTGATGTCAATGTATGGTATGCCTATAGTAATCATTCGAAAACAGCAGTGTTTTCTGAAACGGTGCACTATAAAGACAAAGTGAAGCTTTCATTTAGAGAAGGCGAAGTAAGTGTTGGTGATGATGTACGTGTACGTGTCATTCAAGAGCCAAACTGCATAGAGGCAATCATTTCTCCATGCGGTACGAAATTTGAAATCTTAGTAGAACGTGAAGTCGTTGTAGAGGTAATGGGAGAAACGACGATTTGTATTAGTGTACATCCACTAGATTTCGAAGAAGAATGGAACTTTGAAGAGAGCTCATCTTCGTCTTCATCTAGCTCCAGTTCCAGCTCATCGTCTAGCTCCAGTGAAGAAGGTAGGTATGTTTTAGAGTCCTCATCGTTTCCTGATGAACGACCAAGATAATATTGAAGATTTAATACATGCGAAGCGCTAGCATCTTAAAAAAGGTGAATTAAGCGTTTCGCATGTATCTTTTGTTATAATAAAAATATCTATATGGTTAGAGCGAGGGAATTATTAAAATGACAACATATACACCAATGATGCAACAGTATTTGCAGGTAAAGGAAGATTACAAGGATGCCTTTTTATTTTTTAGATTAGGCGACTTTTACGAGATGTTTTTTGAGGATGCTATTAATGCCTCACAACTGTTAGAAATTACATTAACGAGCCGAGATGCTGGTGCAAAAGAGCGAATTCCAATGTGTGGTGTTCCACATCATTCGGCAAAAAATTATATTGAAACACTTGTGCAAAAGGGCTATAAGGTTGCAGTTTGTGAGCAAACAGAAGATCCGAAGCAAGCAAAAGGTGTAGTGAAGCGTGAAGTCGTACAACTTATTACACCGGGTACGATTATGGAAGGTAAGTCGCTCGATGGTAAATCCAATCATTTTATTGGCGCTGCGGAGCAATTTGATGATACGACATTTGGCTACGCTTATTTAGACTTATCTACAGGTGAAGCAGTAGCCTCCTCTATTGAGGGCGACGGTAAAGCGCTTTTAATGCAAATGCAGGCATACGGAATTCGCGAATTAATTGTCACAGAAAATTTGCAACTGCTATTAGCGGAGCATGCAGTCAATGTCGGTATCGTCCTTTCTATTGAAACAGATGAAATGACGTTGGCTAAAGCTGCACATTATGTAGAAGCGGTGCCGAATGATTTACAAATTGCTTGCCTTCGTTTACTTCATTATATCGATAAAACACAAATGCGTTCATTATCACATATTCAAACATTTACGTATAATGAAATGAAAAATTATTTACGTATTGACTCTAGCTCTAAGCGTAATTTAGAGCTAATTCAATCTATTCGCGGCGGTGATCAAAAGGGCACGCTTTTATGGTTGTTAGATGACACCGTGACTGCAATGGGCGGGCGAAAATTAAAGCAATGGTTACACCAACCTCTTGCTTCACGTTCTGCCATTGAAGCGAGACTAGCGAATGTCACGGATTTATTAGAGGAGTATTTTGTAAGAACAGAGCTTCAAGCCTCTTTAAAACAAGTATACGATTTAGAGCGTTTAGCTGGACGTGTAGCTTTTGGTAATGTAGGTGGACGTGATTTAGCGCAGCTACGTGACTCATTGCGTCAAGTACCTGTAATTCAGCAACAATTACGTGGTGCTAATAAGGAAACATTGCAAAAGCTAGGTGCAGCACTTGATACGTGTGAGGATGTAGAGGCACTTTTAGCTCGTGCAATTACGGACAACCCACCAATTACGATTAAAGAGGGTGACGTCATTCGCGATGGCTATAATGAGCGTTTAGACGAGCTACGCTATGCCTCACGGAATGGGAAAGATTGGATTGCACAGCTGGAGCAAGAGGAACGGGCGAAAACAGGCATTAAAAACTTAAAAATCGGCTACAATCGAATTTTCGGTTATTATATTGAAATTACGAAATCTAATATCCATTTAGCTGATTTAACTCGCTATGAACGTAAGCAAACTTTGGCAAATGCTGAACGTTATATTACGCAAGAGCTTAAGGAAAAAGAAGCATTAATTTTAAATGCGGAGGAAGAAAGTTTAACGTTAGAATATAATTTGTTTGTGGAAATACGTGATGAATTAAAGGCGTTTATTCCACGTGTACAAGCATTAGCGGCAAGCATTAGTGAGCTGGATGTGCTAGTAAGTTTTGCGAGTGTTTCAGAGAAATATCGTTTTACGAAGCCTGAGTTTCATGAAGGGCGTGCGCTAGAAATTATTGAAGGGCGCCATCCAGTTGTTGAGAAAATGCTCAATAAGCAAATGTATGTACCAAACGATTGTGTTCTTGAGGATAATAATAATATGATGCTGATTACAGGTCCGAATATGTCCGGTAAAAGTACGTATATGCGTCAAGTTGCACTAATTGTTGTGATGGCACAAATGGGCTGTTATGTGCCTGCTGAAAAAGCTAGATTACCAATTACAGATCAGATTTTTACACGCATTGGTGCCGCAGATGATTTAGCAGCGGGACAATCAACCTTTATGGTGGAGATGTTAGAATCTCAGCACGCTATTACGCATGCTACAAAAAATAGTTTAATGCTATTTGATGAAATTGGTCGCGGGACATCTACTTATGATGGGATGAGTCTTGCTCAATCTATGATGGAATACATCCATGATAAAATTGGAGCAAACACACTGTTCTCAACTCACTATCATGAATTAACGGCACTTGAAAAGGAGCTTCCTCGACTGCAAAATGTACATGTATCTGCTACTGAAAAAAATGGCACGGTTGTCTTTTTGCATAAGGTGAAAAAGGGGGCTGCTGATAAATCTTACGGGATTCATGTAGCACAGCTTGCCCAATTACCAGAGGAAATTTTAACAAGAGCACAAGTACTGCTTGAAAACTTCGAGGCGGGACGCGAGGCAGGACACGAAGCCGAAAACGAAGTAGCCATAGTACAGGAAGTTGATGAAAAGCCAATGCAAATGTCCTTATTTACAGAGGAAGAACCAATTTCTCCTGCAGAATCTGAGGTGCTTAAAAACCTAGAAAAAGTAAATATTCTAGGCACTTCACCAATGCAAGCGATGAATATTTTATATGAATTACAGCAACAACTAGTAAATGCAAAAAAGTAAAGGAGTGATGCGCTATGGGAAAAATACAAATTATGGACGAGTGGCTGTCCAATAAAATCGCGGCAGGGGAAGTAGTAGAAAGACCGGCCTCTGTAGTTAAAGAGCTTGTTGAAAATGCCATTGATGCAGGAAGTACGTCCATTGATGTTTTTTTACTAGAAGCGGGCCTCACTTCAATTCAGGTCATTGATAATGGTAGTGGTATGGACGAAGAGGATGCATTAATATCATTCTCTCGCCATGCGACAAGTAAAATTCATCAGGAGCATGATTTATTTCGAATTCGTACACTTGGCTTCCGGGGTGAGGCATTAGCTTCCATTGCATCAGTGTCAAAAATGACACTGATTACATCAAATGGTGAATCAGGAACGTATTTAGAGCTTGAGGGTGGGCATATCGCCACACATAAACCTGGCCCTTTGCGTAAGGGAACAGATCTTACAATAGCCCAGCTATTTTTCAATACACCCGCTCGATTAAAATATATGAAAACAATACAAACAGAGCTTGGACATACAATTGATCTAATGAACCGCCTTGCGCTCGGAAATCCACAAATTGCGTTTAGATTGCTGCATAACGGCCAGCAATTGTTACAAACAAATGGACGAGGGGATGTTCAGCAAGTATTAGCAGCCATTTACGGTGTGCATAATGCTAAGAAAATGGTGGCATTCAGTGGAGAATCACAGGATTATAAAATTTCTGGCTTTGTATCTCTACCTGAGGTGACTCGTGCCTCGAAAAACTATATGTCGTTATTTGTGAATGGTCGCTGGGTGAAGCATTATTTAATACAAAAAGCGATTGTAGATGCTTATCATACGTATTTGCCCATTGAACGTTTTCCGATTGTAGCGCTCTTTATAGAGGGAGATCCTTATTTAACAGATGTCAATGTTCATCCTGCCAAGCATCAAATACGTTTAAGTAAGGAGCCTGAGCTTCTTAAGCTAATTGAGGAAACGATACGAGAGGAAATCCGCCATGTTATTCGAGTACCGCAAATGGAAAAGAAGGAGAAAGTGGCAAAGTCTGAGACGGAGCAGTTAAATATTTGGAAACCTGCACCGAAGCTTAATGTGGAGAAAATGAATGCTATTGTAGAGAAACTTTATGATGTACAAACTGTTCAGGAATCCAACACATTAGATCCGATAGTGCCACAATCTGAATCCGTCCCTACTGCTATTGAAGATAGCTGGCAACCGACACCAGTGATGGAAGTGAATCGTCCTGAAGAAGAAGTGACGCTAGAAGAACCAATGGAAGTTTTGGAGGATGAGCCTACGAAAGAACCATTCCCTGCACTTGAAGTGGTAGGGCAAATTCACGGCACGTATATTGTTGCGCAAATGGAGGATGGCTTTTATTTAATTGATCAGCACGCAGCTCAGGAACGTATTAAATATGAATTTTTCCGTGAAAAGGTCGGTCAGGTGAACCCAAATGAGCGTCAGGCTTTATTGCTGCCATTGACTTTCCATTATGCTGCTGACGAGGCTCTTATTTTAAGAGAAAATCGACAGGAGTTAGAAGCTGTAGGCGTATTTTTAGAGGAATTTGGGCAGGCATCATTTGTCGTGAGAGAGCATCCGAGCTGGTTCCCTAAAGGGGAAGAACAGGAAATTATTGAGGACTTAATTGAACAAGTGCTGACAACTAAAAAAGCGGACGTCAAAAAACTACGTGAAGCGGCAGCGATTATGATGAGCTGTAAAAAGTCGATAAAGGCCAATTATTATTTAACGAAAGAGCAAATGGAAGTGTTATTGCGAGATTTACGCAATGCCGACAATCCATTTACATGCCCGCACGGACGTCCAGTACTTATTCATTTTACATCTTATGAAGTGGAAAAAATGTTTAAACGGGTAATGTAATTGAAGTGGAATTAGAATTCTATGCTTAACATTATTGTTAGTTATATAGGATGGCATACTTAGTAGAAGTTACACGTATTTTCAATTTATAGCAAATGGGGGAGAAAGGTATGTTTTCATTTGAGCATCGTCCTAAAATTATGCATTTTTTAGAGCAATATAGCTTTGACGTTTTAGTCATTGGTGGCGGCATTACTGGTGCTGGCATAGCACTTGATGCAGCCTCGAGGGGGTTATCAGTCGCTTTGATTGAGAAGCAGGATTTTTCTGCTGGCACATCAAGCCGTTCAACAAAGCTTATTCATGGTGGACTTCGTTATTTAAAGCAACTTGAAGTAGGTGTAGTAGCCGAGGTTGGGCGTGAGCGTGAAATTGTTTATGACAATGCTGTTCACGTGACATCGCCTGAAAAGATGTTACTACCATTATATAAGAAGGGCTCGCTTGGACCTTTTACAACATCAATGGCACTGAAGGTATATGATCGATTAGCAGGTGTTAAAAAGCATGAACGTAGAACAATGTTAAACGCTCAAGAAACGGCAGAGCTAGAGCCTTTACTCAATCAAGATGAGCTTATTGGTGGTGGCTATTACGTTGAATATCGTACAGATGATGCCCGTCTAACAATTGAAGTGTTGAAAAAAGCTGTAGAATACGGGGCACTTTGTTTAAATTATGCGGAAATGACAGGGTTTTTATATGAGAAGAAAAAGCTTGTTGGAGCACAAGTGACGGATCATGTTACAGGGAAAACAATGGAAGTGCATGCTGCGCAAATCGTCAATGCAACTGGGCCTTGGGTGGACGAGGTTCGCCAAAAGGATAAAGTAGCAGACAAAAAACAATTACGTCTCACAAAAGGAGTTCATATTGTCCTTGATCAAAAGGATTTTCCATTACAGCAAGCCGTGTACTTTGATATAGTGGATGGGCGTATGGCCTTTGCAATTCCACGTGATGGTAAAACGTATGTAGGGACAACAGATACAGTTTACGAGGGAGACCCTACACATCCGGTCGCTACCCAGGAGGACGTTGATTATTTAATTGTAGCTGCAAAAACAGTGTTTCCAACTGCAAATATTTCAAGAGATACGGTTGAATCGTCGTGGGCAGGTGTGCGTCCACTTATTTATGAAAAAGGCAAGAATCCATCCGAAATTTCACGAAAAGATGAGATATGGACGGCTCCAAGTGGGCTAATAACAATTGCTGGTGGAAAACTAACGGGTTACCGTCAAATGGCAGAAACAATCGTTGATAAAATTGTGAAAATCCATAAATATAAGCACGCAAGTCCATGTGTGACACGTGAGTTATCACTTTCCGGTGCAAAGGGCATTAATGCCATTAATTTCCCTGATTATAGTTCTTATAAAGCTAAAGAGGGCGTTCAGTATGGCCTTAATTATGATGAAGCAAAACAGCTTGTACAAAAATATGGGACAAATGTTGACGCATTATATAACCAGGTGAAATATTTACATGAGCACGGAAGTACGATGCCTTTAGTTTTACATGCCATGTTACTTTATGGCATAGAAGCGGAAATGGTGTATACGCCAAGTGATTTCTTTATTCGTCGAACAGGCTTATTATACTTCGATATTGATGCAGTAAAACGTTATAAACAGCAGGTCATTCAAGTTATGCAACAACATTTTCACTATACAGAGTCACAAAGAAATACTTATGTAGCTCAACTAGAGCAAGCTATTTTAGATGCAACAAATTTTGCAGAGGAAGGAGTGTAAGCAATGGAGCGTTATATTGAAATGTCAGATGGTCATTTTCTGTTTACACGAACATTAAAGCCATCAAATCCATGTATTGGTCATATTCATATATTGCATGGGATGGCGGAGCATAGTGGACGTTATGTTACATTTGCCAATAGCCTAAACGAAGCGGGCTACGCAGTGACAATGCATGATCATCGAGGGCATGGAGAAACAGCTGCTTATAATGGCACATTAGGTTTTTTTGCTGAACAAAATGGGTTTGATCGTGTCGTAGAGGATGCGCATGAAGTAGTAACATTTTTGCATGAACAATTTGCAGATGTACCATTAATTATATTTGGTCATAGTATGGGATCGTTCATTACTAGAAGATATATACAATTGTACAGCGATCAAGTGGATCATGTGATTCTATGTGGAACAGGGAATGTTACAGCATTGCATACGATGGGGAATTTAGTAGCGAAAGTATTAGCCAAACAGCTTGGTAAAGAGACAGAGAGCAAGTTATTAAATAAGCTGAGCTTTGGTAGCTTTAATAAACAGTTCCCGAATTCGAAGACTGCTTATGATTGGATATGTTCAGTAGAGGACGAAGTGGAAAAATATATAGATGATCCGTATTGCGGCTTTATCCCAACAAATCAATTTTTTGTCGATTTAACAACAGGTTTCAGGTCGTTAAATCGAAAAAGTGAAATAGCAAAGGTGAAGAAGGACTTACCGATATTATTGATAAGTGGTAGCAAAGATCCCGTAGGAGAACAAGGTCAAGGTGTGTACGCTGTTGCAGAACAATTTACAGAGGCAGGCATACAGGACGTGACGGTCTACTTATTTGAGGATAAGCGCCATGAAATCCTAAATGAGGATAATCGAGAGGCAGTCTATCAAGTTTTATTACGGTGGTTAGAAAAATATGATACAAGATAAAATACAACAGGCAGAGGTCGTAGCAATCGTAGGACCTACAGCATCTGGGAAAACAGCACTAAGCATTGAGTTAGCAGAAAAATATAATGGAGAAATCATCAACGGTGACTCCATGCAAATCTATCGAGATTTAGATATTGGTACAGCTAAAATTACGGAAGAAGAGATGGAGGGTGTACCCCATCATTTACTAAGTTTCAAAGAGCCAACAGAATCCTTTTCAGTAGCTGACTATCAAAAATTAGTACGAGCTAAAATTGCGGAAATTCAAATGCGTGGCAAGCTACCGATTATTGTAGGGGGCTCAGGTTTATATGTGCAGGCAGTACTCTTTGATTTTCAATTTACAAAGGAGCAGGTAGATGAGGTGGCACGGAAAGCCTATTATGAAGAACTAGAGAAATTAGGTCCAGAGGCGATGCATGCTAGGCTGAAAAAACTTGATCCACAAACAGCGGAGACAATTCATCCAAATAACACTCGCCGTGTCATACGTGCGTTAGAGATGATTGAGCTTAGTGGTGTTTCAAAGGCATCCGAAGCACACAATCGTGGAGAGGTTCCACTGTACAATCATGTGATTTTAGGGCTCGGGCAAAATATGTCACGTGAAGTGCTCTATGATCGTATTAACTGTCGTGTTGACATAATGATGGAAAAAGGGCTTTTAGAAGAAGTAAAGGGCTTATGGCAGAAAGATATTCGTGGTGTGCAATCAATCCAAGCAATCGGCTACAAAGAATTATACGATTACTTAGATGGTAAATGCTCTTTAGAAGAGGCGATTGACAGCTTAAAGCAAAATTCTCGCCGCTATGCGAAAAGACAGCTAACATACTTCCGAAACAAAATGGATGTCTATTTTGTTAAAAATGACGAAAGACTTTAATTAATTTCTAAAAATTACTAATTGATAAATTGGTAGAACATGCTACTATAGGAATGAATAGGTAGAAAGAGAGTATAGGGAGGCATATTTGATGAAATCAATTAACTTGCAAGATACATTCTTAAACCATTTACGTAAAAATAATGTTTTTGTAACTGTGTTTTTGTTAAATGGATTTCAGTTAAAAGGAACTGTGAAATCCTATGATAATTTTACAGTATTGTTACTAGATGCTGATAACAAACAACACCTTATTTACAAACACGCTATTTCTACATTTGTTCCAGCGAAGCAAGTGGATTTTTTAGAGACAGATAACTAGAGTAAAACAGTTAGTGTTCTTGACACTAGCTGTTTTTTTGCCTTCAGGCTATAATGTAAGAGGAAATTGACATATTGGAGGACTACACAGATGAAATCTATGGATACAACAGAAGTATTAGAACTATTAGATGCGAACGAAGACCTATACATTATTGATGTTCGTGAAGAGGATGAGGTAGCACAAGGCATGATCCCGGGTGCTCAACACATTGCTCTTGGGACAATCCCTGAGCGCTTAGAAGAATTAGATGCTTCTAAGCCATACATTATCGTTTGTAAGGCAGGCGGACGTTCAGCAAATGCTTGTGCATACCTAGAAGCTCAAGGCTTTGACGTAACAAACCTTGAAGGCGGCATGCTTGCTTATGATGGAGAGTTAGAGTTTAAATAATGACATACTAAAAAAGAAAGAGCCTTTTAATATTTGCTCTTTCTTTTTTTCTTGCGCTTATTTTTTTAGGGAGTCTATAATAAGGCTAAAATTTTTTTCGAAATGATTGTATGGATTTTCATTTTTTAGCTCACGGATTTTTAGGTTATAACTGGCAAAGTTTAAACCGGCACCGTAAACTTGTAATGCGCCATTCGCAAGATCGCCGTTCTGAAGAAGTTCAATACCTTCCTTTAAGAAGGTTTCGCTCTCATCGAAGTGACATTCAGTAATGTTTTTATTTCCATTGTAAAATAACTTCAGGTTTTCAATGATTTTATTCGCTGTATCTTCACTTATTGAAGCGTCTACATTGATTAATAATTGGTTTATCGGTTTTACTAGCTGAGCATATAGGCTATCATAATTTTCACATGTTTCAGCAATGGCGTTTCTTAGCTCTTTTGTATCCATCGTCTCTTCTCCTATCTTTTTAATTTTGTTCTCCCGTACATTGTATTAACTCCTATACTTATCTAGCATGCTAGTTTTCAATAATTTTTATCGTTTTAGTACTTATCAAAAGATAGCATCTAGCTTGAATATTCTGAAATATGTTACAATTAATTTCGTTAAGGAGGGATAAGTATGTATCGAACAATAGCACCCCCAACAATGTCTTTACAGTAGAATCTACTGTTTAGGCATTCGATAAAAGCTTGCTAATTCTCAATAGATTCTACTGTATATCGGAGACTATATACATGTAGAAAGAAGGAATTAGAAATGAGCGGAAAACTTTCTTTTATTGTATCAATGATTATTTTTGGCGCTGTCGGTGTTTTTGCAAAATACATTAAGTTGCCTTCAAGTGAAATAGCCTTTTGGATGAGTCTTATTGGCACTTGTTTTTTACTTTTGGTGTTCCTTTCTAAAAAAGAAAAATTTACGAAAACAACTATTTTGCAAAATAAATGGCCATTGATACTTTCGAGCTTTGCTTTATGCGGCAATTGGATTTTTCTTTTCCAAGCGTACAAGGAAACAACCATCGCAAATGCAGCGCTAAGTTACTATTTTGCTCCAGTACTAGTAATTTGTTTATCACCAATCGTTTTGAAAGAGAAAATATATGCACGGAAAATCGTTTATGTTTGTGTTGCGCTAGTAGGCCTGTATTTTATCGTCCAAAGTCAAACTACCGAAACGAGCGAACATTATATCGGAATTGTCTATGGGCTTATTGCAGCTTGTTTCTATACAATAGTTACATTCACCAATAAGTATATCCGTGGATTAAAAGAACCTGATAATACGATTATTCAGCTTGCTCTAGCAGCGTTATTCCTTGCGCTTTATCTTTTTGGGACCAATGAGTTCCAAATAATGCAAATTGATATGAAATCAATTAGTTTACTTATAGCATTGGGTATTGTCCATGCTGGGATCGGCTTCTATTTGTTCTTTTTCGGAATGCGTCATCTAAAAGGGCAAAGTATAGCTATTTTAAGCTATATTGATCCGCTAACATCATTACTGATTTCGACGATGATTATAGGAGAGAAAGTGACGACACTACAAGTACTAGGCGCTATCCTTTTACTCGGCGCAACATTCCTGAGTGAAATGGATAAAACAAAGTTGATATCACAGCAATAAACGGACAGAAAGCTCCCGAAAGCCTTTTGGGTATTAGGGAGCTTTTAGTAAAGGGGAATAGTATTAGTTTTATCCCCTAAAGAACGTTTTGATATTTTTGAAGAAAGCATTCAGTTTATCTTATTTTCTTCGATTTTGGGAGAATGTTTGAGAATATATCCTGCATAATTTGTTGCAAAGTCTATTCTTCTTTACTATTGTGCCATGCACCATTATTTAGTTTCTTGGTCGGCAAAGGATGCTTCTACACTATTTAAATAAATTTGTCGATATTCTTCTTCGCTTAGATTAAATTCGTTGTTGACTAAATGGATTTCTTTTGCCAGTGTAGTATCTGATACTTTTCTGTTATCCGTATTAAATGTCACTTTTATTCCATCTTTATGAAACGTATAAATCGGATGTTCCGAATAATGATGAACAGCTTTCGTTTGGACATTACGTGTTGGACACATTTCAAGCACTACGTGTCTTTCTTTCACAATCTTATATGCTTCGGCACAATCTTTAATACATACTCCATGTCCTAATCTTTCAGCACCCAACAGTTCAACAGCCTCTAGAACGTTTTTACCAATTCCTGTTTCACCGGCATGAATAGTGACTCTGTAGCCATATTGGCTAAAGCGATTGGATCTACTCTACGAATTTTTCACAAAATCCTTCTTCTTCGGATGCACATAGGTCAATTGCCACTACACCTTTTCCAAGGAACTTTTTCCTCTTTTCAACCATCTCGAATGCACTTTCTACAGACATCGTCCTCACGCAAGACGGGATTATATTTCTCTTTATTTCGTAACAGCTTTCAGCGTCTCTCACCCCATCTATAACAGATTAAATAATCTCTTCCAAATTCCTTTAAAACCGACTTCCTCTACAACTTTTGCGGAAAGACCGTTATGGGCTTCCGTTAAAAATTCTAGTTTATTTGAATATATTTTTTTAAAAAAGTTCGTCCTTTTTTTCAATATCTCCCATCTCCATACTCGACATATCTATATAACTAAAAGTAAAGATTAGTGGGGCAAATATATTAGAAACTAATGATTTTGAAAGTAATAAAATGGATGTATTGAAAACAACATAATGCTACTTTTCTAGTGTAGTAAATTTATTATGACTCTAATAGAAAAATGGGTGATATTAGTCACGTTACCAAGTCCCACCTACCCATGCGAGATAAATCTATTTGCATACAATACAGTAACCTCTATAAGTGGGGAGGACTAAACTATTAATAAAAAAGAAATAAAAATATCTAACTAAATGAGGTGAGTTTATTGAAAAATGGACTTGGAAAATGGGAACAATTCTTACTTTTAAAACAAAATCCTTTAACAACTAACTGCATTCCAGAATCAACACTTTACAGTCTAGAAAACCTAATCTATTTATTAAATAAATATGAGTATATTTATGTGAAACATAATAGCGCCGGACAAGGAAGAGCAATTTATAAAATCTACAAAAGAAAAGATGGACACTATTGTTTTAACGGATTTACCATGCAAGGTGAAGAAATAAGTAAATGTGTAGCAGCAATTGAGGATTTCCACCAAGTTCTACATCCATATGAGAAACACGGTAGATTAAGCGGAAATTATATTATACAGGAAGGGGTCAAAAGTCTCACCCCTGATGGGGATTCAATATCTATTCGTGTTCATGTTCAAAATCTAAAGGGAAAATGGGTAATTGGTGGAATTTACGGAAGGGTTGCAACTGAGGATCATGGGATTGTCAATTCAAATCGGGGTTCTAAAGCAATATCGATTGAGGAATTATTATCAGGTTATTTGATGATGGATAATACAAAGAAAGATCAAACAATAGATTCTCTAAAAGAAGATTCAATTTTAGCAGCTGAAGTAATAGCATCCCACTTTCCTTGTAGAGAATATGGCATTGATTTTGGAATAAATCTTGAAGGAAAACCTATATTATTTGAAGTAAATACAACGCCTAGCATTCGTAGTTTTGCCAAAGTTGATAGGGCAATCTGGAAGAACATTGTTGAGATTAGGAAAAAGCAAAATGAAGGCTAAGTTTGAAATGTAGTTATTTTTCATTTTAGTCATCAGCATATTTCTATTCAATAGACATACATCAAAAAATTACTTTCCTTTCTATAATTTTAGGAAAGAAGAAACTTAATTGCATCCGTTACTTGTGAACGATTAGGGATTTCCTGAAAAAATGGATTATGGTTGGGTAGGCGCGATATGAATCAATTTTCTTTGGAGACGATTCAGCATGGGCTCAAATTCCCAGCCCTCAGGAACCTGAATTCGCGTACATTAGTTTATTTGGTTATTCGAAGTGTTAAAAGATTCTTTTGATTCACTCTTATTGGCGAAGGAAAATCCCTGGAAAAAATGTCTGTTTACAACTTAAGCAGACCTATTTTTATATTAATTATACTTTGTTAGAGATATGTAGAACTATAACTTCTGAATGATTGTAGGGAATAGTTTCACTTCATTTTGAAGCAACGTCCTAAAGATATTGGTTACTCGAAAGATTTCAGTATGTAGTTTTTTAGTAACCATTAATAACTACTTAGGCTTGGAATAAAGTTTAATTAAAAGCACTTCTTTAGCCTACATTTTAAGATAAATAAAAAGAATCCATTTCGAATAAAAGGCTTCTTATTTTTGCTTACTGAAGTACTATAAAAAACAATTAAAGAGAAAAGGAACCAATAAAACTAAAATAGCACCTATACCAAAAACAGAAATCACTTTTATCATGTCTTTCTTCAACAAAACACCACCTAATATCCATTTCTTAAAATCCAAACTATTATGTAAGGATGAGTGCTTTTATACTGCGTTTATATTAGTGTTAACGTTATTACTAGTGAATTAATTATTAGCAGTGTGAATTAGCCTTTCATAAGATCAAAAACTGACTGAACTTTCAGTAGTAACTGCTATAGCAGTAATTACTTTAGTATTTTGTGTTAAAGTTTTTAAATATGAATAATTAAGCATATCTATTTACTTAAAAAACAATGAAGCTTGAAAATTTAAAATGTTGACACAATGAGCGCTTTGCCGTAGATTTAAAGTAATTGCATAAAAGCGTTAGGTGCCCACTGCGGGAGAATAGGGAATAAAGTGAAAAACTTTAGCGGTCCCACCACTGTAAAAGGGAGTTTCATAGAGAATGCCACTAGCATCGTTCTGGGAAGGTTCTATGAAATGTTGAAATTGAGCCAGGAGACCTGCCTATCTGCTTCGTATTATATAGACGATGGAAAAGTCTGTAGTTTATTTGTTATGGATAAACTACAGGCTTTTTATTTTTTTCTCTAAATCATTCTTCGAGTAACGAGGGCAAAAAAGAAAGGGGAAATTTTCATGCAATTATTACAACAAACGATCCACAACATTCAAAGTGCCGACCACAAAATGATGGGGCAGGCAAGAGAACGCATAGATGCACTTTGCAAGCCACCTAGTAGTCTGGGAAAGCTGGAAACTCTAGCTGTGCAACTATCTGGTATTACAGGTGAACTATATCCTACAATTGATAATAAAGCAATTATTGTCTGTGCCGCGGATCATGGTGTCTGTGATGAAGGAGTGACACCGAACCCACAAAATGTGACGGTCTTCCAAACATTAAATTTTCCTAGAGGCGGAACTGGTGTCTGTGCTATCGCAAAAATCACAGATGCAAAAATTGTCACGGTAGACGTTGGCGTTAAAGAGGATATTCCAAGCGATGCTGGTGTTATCATTAAAAAGATTAAATATGGTACGGACAATATGGCAAAAGGACCTGCTATGTCAAGGGAAGAAGCCATTCAATCCATTGAAGTAGGAATTGAAGTAGCTACGGAAGAAATTAAAAAAGGGATAAATGTGCTCGGGACAGGTGAAATGGGTATCGGTAATACAACACCTAGTGCTGCTATATTATCGGTTCTTCATGAGTGTCATCCGAATGAAGTGACAGGCTTCGGTGCAGGAGTTGGACCAGGAGGGATTGCACATAAAGTAGAGGTTATTTACAATGCTATTGCATTAAATAAACCAAATCGCCATGATGCTATTAATATTCTTGCAAAAGTTGGAGGGCTAGAAATAGGCGCTATGGCAGGAGTGATACTTGCTGCCGCCGCACATCGAAAACCAGTTGTTATTGATGGCTTTATTTCTACTATTGCAGCTCTTATTGCATACGAACTTGAGCCAAACGTCAAAGACTATATTATTCCTTCTCATGCCTCTGAAGAACCAGGTGCAAAAATTGCCGCTGAAATGCTCGGAATTGAACCGATGCTACAAATGAATATGCGATTAGGAGAGGGCTCTGGTGCAGCTTTAGCCTTTCCTATTTTGGATGCAGCAAGCTCTATGATGAAAAACATGACTACATTAGAGGAAGCTATGCTACTGTTGAAAAAGTAGATCTATTAATCTTTAGGTGCTTATTGTCGCTGCTGTGGATGCACGGCGTTTGTGAAAATAAGAACAATTCAAAACAAGCCCAAATCTGATATTTGGGCTTGTTAATATGCAACGATATAGCTATGCCCGACTCAACCTCCGTAACGGTAAACGCCATTTCTTCATATATGAAAGTATTCTTAGTATTGTGATCACACCAAATAATACATATAAAAAGGTATCCCCTGAAAATAGTTGAAGTCCGATAATAAGCCCGGCTAGTGCTGCCCAAACACCATAAATTTCATCACGGAGGACTAATGGTTGTCGTCTAGCTAATAAATCTCGAACAATTCCACCACCTGACCCTGTTAAGACAGCAGCTACAATAACCGCACTAATAGGCATGTCGAGCTTCACAGCATAGAGAGCACCTTGAATCGCGAATGCCGATAATCCAATAGCATCGGTGAAATTACCCCAGCGATGCCAATGCTGAATAAGTCGGTGCGGAAATATGAAAAATAACGTAATAGCTGCAATGGCAATTTGGAACATCATATCTTGCCCCCACAGTGTTGTTACAGGTAAACCTATGAGTAGATTTCGTATAGCTCCACCACCAAAAGCAGTTACGATACCGAGTATATAGACACCGAATAAATCGTATTCTTCCTCCATTGCAATTATTGCCCCGGAAATAGCAAAGGCAATTGTTCCAATGATACTAAAAACCTCCCAAGCCAACCCTTTCACCCCTTATGTGAAACAATCATTTCATGTTGTTGTAGATTACATAGTAGAAAACTTTAAAGTTACCTTTTTGTATCTAGAAGTTTTTGCAAAGAAAAGTATAGACTTATGATTTGGAATTATCAGATATTAAATATCGAGAGTGTTGATTGGGAAAAAATAGGTTTATTATTGAGCGATAAAGGATTTTTTGTTTCTATTTTGCTAGTATATTCCCATTCTAACTGATTGTAGCGTAGGGTTACTCGACTCCCGCGGGAAAAGCGAAGCAGACGAGACCTTGTACGGAGCGCAGCGAAGGAAGCGACTTGACGCTCGCCCGCAGCGGAAATCAGCCTCTTTGAATTAATTCGGATGTATAAAAATGGTCAATCAACATACCTAATTAAATATCTAATTATAGCAGAAATAAATAGATATAGTTTGTAATTTAACTTAGCGCCTAATTAGTGCCTCAATGCAATTAGAAACGCAAGCAATTTTTGCAGGCAAGCTCACAAATTGTTAAGATAAGATTTGAACAAATGTGAAATGGAGAAGAACATAATGACTTTTACAACCAATTTATCAGAAGAAACACTAGCATTAGCTGCTAAAATAGAAGAAAAGGTACGCCCTTTTCATGCAAAGGTAGAAGATATGGCGTTCTTCAATCAACAAAAAGTGCTTGCTGCATTCAGAAAGCATCAAGTAAGTGATTATCATCTGCACCCATCTAACGGTTATGGCTATGATGATGAGGGGCGTGACAATCTAGAACGTGTTTATGCAGAGGTTTTTGGAGCGGAGGCTGCCATTGTACGCCCGCAAATTATTTCTGGTACACATGCAATCACACTTAGCTTATTCGGAGTACTACGTCCTGGTGATGAATTACTTTATATTTCGGGTCAGCCGTATGATACATTGCAATCAATAGTCGATGGTGGAGACAAGGATACTGGTTCGTTAAAAGATTATAAAATCGGTTATAGCCATGTGGATTTATTGAATAATCAAGAGATCGATTGGGAAGGTGTTGCAGCTGCAATTACACCAAACACAAAAATGATTGCTATCCAACGTTCGAAGGGCTATGCAACACGCCCATCCTTTACTATTTCGCAAATTGCAGAAATGTGTGCAAAGATCCGTGAATTAGCACCGAACGCAGTTATTTTCGTTGATAATTGCTACGGAGAATTTGTTGAGGCACAGGAACCGACAGAGGTTGGGGCGGACTTAATAGCAGGCTCGCTCATTAAAAATCCTGGTGGAGGCTTAGCGAAAATTGGTGGTTATATCGCGGGTCGTGCAGATTTAGTAGAAAAATGTGCTTATCGTATGACATCGCCAGGTATTGGTGCTGAAGCAGGGGCAACATTAAATACGCTCGGTGATTTCTATCAAGGATTTTTCCTTGCACCACATGTTGTATCTCAAGCATTAAAAGGTGCCGTTTTCACAGCTGCTATGCTGGGGGAAATAGGCATGAATACAACGCCAAGGTATGATGCGAATCGTACGGATTTAATTCAATCGGTTTCTTTCCAAACGGCGGAACAAATGATTGCTTTTTGCCGTGAAATTCAAGCAAACTCACCAATTAATGCGCATTATGCACCAGAGCCAGCGTATATGCCTGGCTATGAAGATGATGTCATCATGGCAGCTGGAACTTTCATTCAAGGTTCAAGCATTGAGCTCACAGCAGACGGTCCTATTCGTCCGCCATTTACCGCCTTTATTCAAGGTGGGTTAACATACGAGCACGTAAAATTTGCTATTTGTAGTGCTGTTCAAAAAATCCAAAAATAAGTAACGAAAAACTATTCAAAACTTCCATTTTGAATAGTTTTTTTACTAATGGATGAAAAAACCTCTGTCGCCCCGAAGCCCGCAGTAAGTTTTGCTCTATGCGAAAGCATAGCGACAGCAAATGATTTATCTGTGCAAAAGTATAGCGATAGCAACAACAAATGTTGTCTGTAGCGAAAGCGAAGCGGGAATCAACCACACGTTAGGATATTAAGTTTAGTTTTTTACAATTTTTCATCATTTCAAAAAAATAAATTTAATCCATGTTAGGAAAGCTTACATGAGCGGTTGACACTATAAATTTTTCGTTATATGATTAGCGAGTATTGGAGGGGAACTTAAATGAGTCGTGAAATTAGACGAACTATGCCGTTATTATCAATGAATATCGTAATGCAATTGACAGAGCTTTCGGCACGTCAGATTCGTTATTATGAAGAACACCATTTAATTGAGCCGCACCGAACAGAAGGCAACCGTCGAATGTTTTCATTAAATGACGTCGATACACTGCTGGAAATTAAAGATTATTTGGATCAGGGCATGAACATGGCGAAAATTAAAAAACTGTTCGCTAAAAAGAATGAACCTGTTTCAACAGATGAACGTGATTTAAGTGACTCAGAATTACGTAACATCATGCGTGAAGAAGTGCGTCAAGCACAGCGCATGCAAAAATCATCCATCCGTCGTGGGGATTTATCTCGATTCTATTAATAAGAGGCAACATCATTCATTTCTTTATTAATAGGGTAGGGTAATGATAAAAAGCTAGACAATTTATAGGAGTGTGGAAAACTGTGGGTAAATACACTAAAGAGGACATTAAACGTCTAATTGAAGAAAAAAATGTAAACTTTATACGTCTACAATTTACAGATATTCTTGGCACAATCAAAAACGTTGAGATTCCTGTAAGCCAATTAGACAAAGCACTAGAAAACAAAATGATGTTTGATGGCTCATCCATTGAAGGCTTCGTACGTATCGAAGAATCAGATATGTATTTATATCCTGATCTAGATTCTTTCGTAGTGTTCCCTTGGACTTCTGAAAAAGGGAAAGTAGCACGTTTCATCTGTGATGTATACACTGCTAAAGGCGAGCCATTTGCTGGTGACCCACGAAATAACTTAAAACGTATCCTTAAGAAAATGGAAGATATGGGATTCTCAAGCTTCAACTTAGGACCTGAACCAGAATTCTTCTTATTTAAATTAGATGCAAAAGGTGAACCGACATTAGAAGTGAACGACCACGGTGGTTACTTCGACTTAGCACCAACTGATCTTGGCGAAAACTGCCGTCGTGATATCGTATTAGAGCTAGAAGAAATGGGCTTCGAAATTGAAGCATCTCACCATGAGGTAGCTCCAGGACAACACGAAATCGACTTCAAATATGCAGACGCAATCACAGCTTGTGACAATATTCAAACGTTCAAATTAGTTGTTAAAACAATTGCACGTAAACACGGTCTACATGCTACATTCATGCCGAAGCCATTATTCGGTGAAGCGGGTTCTGGTATGCACTTTAATGTTTCATTATTTAAAGGTAAAGAGAATGCATTCTTCGATGAATCAACTGAACTAGGTCTTTCTGAAACAGCAATGCAATTCATGGCAGGTGTCCTTTCTCACGTTCAAGGCTTCACAGCTGTGACAAATCCAACAGTTAACTCTTATAAACGTCTTGTACCTGGTTACGAAGCACCATGTTATGTAGCATGGTCAGCTCAAAACCGTTCACCACTGATCCGTATCCCATCAGCACGTGGTCTTTCGACTCGTGTAGAAGTACGTTCTGTGGACCCATCTGCTAATCCGTATTTAGCGATGGCTGTTATTTTAGAAGCTGGTCTTGAAGGGATCCGTCGAAACTTAACACCACCAGCTGCTATTAATCGAAACATCTACGTGATGTCTGATGAAGAGCGTAAAGAGAATGGTATCGCAAACTTACCACCAGCGCTTGATGATGCTTTAGCATTACTTGCTAAGGATGAAGTAGCTCAAGCAGCTTTAGGTGAGCATATTTATGCAAACTTTAAAGAAGCAAAAGAAATCGAGTTCGACATGTACCGTACAACAGTACACCAATGGGAACGCGATCAATATTTAAAAATGTACTAATTAAAAACGTTGGAGCTATGATGCTCCAACGTTTTTTTTTGTGCGCTCAGCCTGGACGTACATCATTTTATGCGGTATTTTCAGATCAAAGTCAGCTGAATTTTTAAGTTCAAAAGGTCTTCAAAATAATAAAAAGAACGCAAATCAATACATAAAAGCTAAGTTAATCATAAATATTTAAGTTTTTCTTATATGCCCTATACACACTTGACTTCGTGAATTATTATTTTAAAAGAGGTGAATTAAATGGAAACAGTAACATCGTTTGGATTAATAAGTATACCAATTTTTTATCTTTATCAAATTATCTTTTTTTTCTTTTCCTAAATTGCAATTACAAGTTGAACACTTTTTTCAAAAACACCCCAGAGGTTCCTTTGTCTTCTGTTCGTCGGTCGGCATAGTTCGTTCAA
>NZ_JBHURE010000042.1:0-17710 GCF_042674095.1 Lysinibacillus sp. NPDC056959
TAATTTTAATTGTGCCTGTTGTTGTTTCGAAAATAAATTTTTAGTCATCCTATTTACCACCACTCGTTTTTTTCTTCATTATAAACAAAAATACCATATAAGATGACCTTTTTGAAAGTGTCTATCTTATAGGGTGAATTTTATTTTTTATCTGGCTGACCTTATAATATCAACGGGGGCTTTAGTAGAATAAGAAGGACCTAAATAATCAAACTTTATTATAATTCAATACAAAGGTTAGGCTCTGAATAACTGTTAAAATATGGTTAAAATATGAAATTTAATTTATATTGTTTTATCAAAAGTGGTTATTAATATAATACTTAATTGTGATTTTGATGTGTTTAAAGTGAAAAAGAAGTGATTATAATAGTAGATTCACCTGAAATATATTACTATAGGTAAGTTTTTGATAGATTTGTGTGAAGATGTATCATATGATAAATTTGTAAAAAAGGAGGAATATTATGAAAAAACTGAAAAGTAAGACTCTAGCATTGATAGCCGTTACTTCTATAGGTACTTCGTTTGCGATGACATCACCAATTTCTGTAAGCGCTGCACAAAACACTGGCGAAAATATAATTGTAATGCAAACTAAAAATGAAATAGAAGATGCAAAGGTACCAATTGAAAACTTAGTAAATCATTTTGTGAAAAATCTGGATAAATATTATCCTGACAAGGTACAAGGTACGTTTCGAGAGGATAAAGATCCGCAAATTACTTACAATAATTTCAAATTTAATCAATTTTCAGTTCAAGGCGATGGTTCACCTGTAATTACTAGTTCAGAAAATGTATATGTAGGAAGAGAAACTTTAACAAATAACACGGATATGGAACAAACTTTAACGACGCAAAGCTTTACTAAAAGTCTTTCGACTACTGTTACTAGCTCGACTACACATGGATTTTTATTTGGAGTAAAAGCCACTGCTAAATTTAATATACCTTTTGTTGGAGAAACGGGAATAGAAATGTCAACAGAATACAATTTTTCTGATACATCAAGTTATGAAGATAGTGAATCGTATACTTATATAGTTAGTCCGCAAAATATTCGAGTTCCTGCACATTCATCTGTTGAAGTCATTGTTATATTAAATACTGCTAAAATGAACGGGGATGTAAAACTTTTGGCAAATGCATCTGGAACTGTGACGGCTAAGCCATATTATACTTTTCCTCAATACCCTAATATAGATTTATGGGCCCATATTGATAATATGAAATTGAATGAAATAGCAGGGATGGTTTCACAAGAAAATTTAAAAAATATTTCTCCTAATTCAGATGGGGAAACAATTAATTTAATAGGATCTGGTAAGTATGAAGCAAAATATGGAACTACATCTTCCGTCACGGTAAACCCTGTGAATACAAAAGGGAAAGTAGCAGATAAAGGGTACACATATAATGTGAATCCGGAGATTGTGAAAGAGAATTAAGCTAAAAGCTTATAGATTTTGACTCCTTAGTATATGTGAGTGATGAGCAATTCAATAGCTTCACTAATAACTAAAAATTTTTAACATATTAAACAGAAGTTGTTCACTTATCTTTTGGAAGTGGATGATTTCTGTTTAATTATGCTAAAATAATTCCCTTAATAAAAAACCTATTAAATTTTTTCTAAAATTGTTCTAATGAAAGTAGTTTTCTCTTCTGTATATTTCTGTTTATTATTTTTATTTAACTTTGCTAAATTAAGTTTGAGCTGTTCATATTCAATTCTTGCTTCATCATTATCTCTCAAGTAATCTCTGAACTTTAGCTGTTCAAGTAAATATTTATTTCCACATTGATACATGTGGATTTGATAGATTCTTGGTTCACCCTTACTAAAATAGTGTCTATCAGGCAAAATATTTGTTCCTCTATACGAATATCCCAACTCCTCTAAAGGTGAGGAAGTATTCGCACCATCTTTAAAATCTTTGATTTCTATGGCTATGTCAATAATTGGTTTTGCACTTAAATGTTTTACTGATGTACTTCCTATGTGGTGAATATTCATTATATATTCACCTATTTTATCTTGTATTTTTTCTTTCTCTGAAAAAAAATTTTTATTCCATTCCTCTGTCCAAGGAACTAAGAATACTTCTCCTTTTGGCAAGCCTAACATCTTATTCCCCCTTTTAACGTTAATACCGTTTTTTTAACCAGAATATTATACCACACTGAAAGACTCTTTTAATACTCTGCCCTGTTAGTTGAAGAAGAAATTGAGAACGTTGTTCTCCCTCATAACTTTTTGTAAACATCTGCGTAAGCTACTTTTAGTTGCTCTCTGAGTTGCTTGTTTTCCTCCTTTCATTTTTTGTTTTTCCTTTTTAAAGAGGCAATAAGGGCATCTTATTGTTTTCATTCATTTCTCGTTATACCTGTTTCGATGTAGGAACTTGTAATTGTTGGTTTCGCAATTTTTCAATTCTCGAACGGAGGTCCTTGTTGTTATAGAGCGTTGCTTCAAAAAAGTGGCGAACGGTTTCGAGCAGACCGTGCTAAAGAGCAAGGAATAATTTAAATTAAAAAAATGACTTGATACATATGGGGATTAACAATTTTTGGTATTGTGTTCAGATAGTTCTTGAAAATGCAATATTATTTAATCGGATTTGTCGAATTTTAAAAGCCTCTCGTATTATAAGGCACGTCCGCAGTAAGAAGTGAAAATGAAAGTAAAAGTAAAAGTAATTGATGAACAATCATTTTTATTGCTAAGTCACTTACTAAATTAAAGTCCCCCATAATTTACTTATAGGCTAAAATAACAGAAATTACAGATTCGAAAAAACTAGTAATCATAGAAATAAAAGTGTTTCTTGTCGAATTTAAACTATTTCAGTAAAGAACTAAAATAATTGAATATAAAATTTACAGCACGCAATTCCTCCATCAATAAGCCATTTGGTGGGGGAATTGCGTCTTTTTTATTATAGAATAATCGTTTCTTCAAAAATAAAGTTCGCAGATTGATCCACATTAACTCCCGTATATCTCTAGATACACTTCGCAGTATCTCCATATAAACTACACATTACTCCTATATATTATAGCTATCAAGGAGGTAAGGAAAATGAATTTTATCAAACGAGCATTCTTAAGTGTTAAAGCAAGGAAAGGGAAATCGCTAATATTATTTACTGTATTTTTAGTAGTTTCTAATTTAGTATTAGCGGGTTTCGCTATTCAAAATGTCTCACAAAAGGCGAATGATCACGCTAGACAAACATTAGGTGTTGACGTGAGTCTTAGAATGGACGAAGAGAAGCTTATGGAAAATGTGGCGAAACAGCGACAAGAGAATCCAAATGGGAAAATACAACACCCTGAGCTTTTTGCTGATGAAGCAGACCAGTTAGCGAAGTCACCCTATGTAATAGACTACAACTATCTTAAAAGTGACATGCTTGTAGCAGGTGATTTTGCACCTATCAATAGTGAAACGGATGATGAAGGGGTAGTTGGAGCAGTAGGTGGTAGTCACTCTGAAAATATGAAAATGCCTAATACATTTATCCAAGGCGTAAAAAGTTCCGATTTATTGCAAGAATTTACAGATGGAACGAATGAAATTATTGACGGTCGTCCGATTACATCAGAGGATGCAAATAAGAAAGTAACTCTGATTGAAAAACGGTTAGCCGAACAAAACGAGCTTCAAGTTGGTGATAAGTTAAAGATTAAATCAACTGATGAAACATCGGAAGTTGAGTTGGAAATAATAGGGGTATACAAAAATTCCGGGATAACTGACTTCGAGGGAAATTTACCTGCTATGATGCATCCGTCTAACAAAATATACACTAATTATGACGCGACGAAAGAAATGTATGAAGAAAGTGATAAAAAGGGTGCGTCTATTAACGAAGCAATTTACTACTTAAATGATCCAGAAAATATTGAGGATTTTAAAGCAGAGGCAAAGAAATCCAATATTGATTTCGATTTATTTAAGCTAGATGCGCATGATGCTTTATATCAAAAAATGGTAGGCCCTATCGAGAATATTGCCGCTACTTCCAAAATGATTGTTTATTTAGTATCCATTGCAGGATCCATTATATTAGGTCTTATTATTATGTTGACCATAAAAGAGCGACGCAAGGAATTAGGTATTCTATTGGCCATCGGTGAAAAAAAGAGAAAATTAATAGGACAACTGTTAGTAGAAGTACTATGTATAGCTGTACTAGCATTTGGTCTTTCTATCATTACAGGTAAAACAGTGTCTCAAAAAATGGGCGACAGTTTATTACAGCAAGAAGTGATTGCTGCCGAAGATCAACAACAAGAATCAAATACTTTAGGATTCTCGTTTGGAAGTATGAATAAACAAGATAAAGATGTAGAGCCTATCGACGATATTGATGTAAGTATATCATCACAAGATGTGTTGAATTTAGGTGGATTAGGGTTATTAATCGCGATTTTATCAACACTTATTCCAGCATTATCAATTCTTCGTTTAAATCCAAAAGAAATTCTATTAAAAGATGAGTAGGAGGAGTCACATGGACACTATATTACAATTTAAAAATCTATTTTACTATTATCAAAGTAATAATAAGAAGAATACATTATTAGAGAATGTAAATTTCACCTTTGAAACAGGATGTTTCTATAGCATTTTAGGTCCATCCGGTTCAGGAAAAACAACCGCACTTAGTTTAGCAAGTGGATTAGATAACCCAAAAGAAGGACATGTACTTTACAAAGGAAAAGATATACGGAAAATTGGATTAGATAAATATAGAAATAAATATGTTTCGATCATCTTTCAATCTTATAATCTCATTACGTATATGACGGCACTTCAAAATGTCGTCACGGCAATGGAAATTACAGGAGTTAACATAAATGATAAAAAGAGAAGAGCGCTTGAATTATTAGAAATGGTTGGCTTGTCGGAAATCGAAGCAAAAAGAAATGTGTTACAGCTTAGCGGTGGTCAACAACAGCGTGTAGCCATAGCTCGTGCATTGTCTTGTGAAGTAGATTTATTAATTGCGGATGAACCGACCGGTAATCTAGACGAGAATACTTCGGATGAAATTGTAAATTTGTTTAAAGAGCTAGCTCATAAAGAAAATAAATGTATTATCGTTGTTACGCATTCCCAGGAAGTCGCTAAACAGTCTGATAAGGTAGTTTATCTTGAGAAACGAAATTTGGTCTGGAAAAGTTTAAAGAAGAAACGGGAATAAAATGTTATCGAAAATCTATTAATAAAAATGTAAAATTGGAGTGAAAAAAATGTGGACGAAAATAGCACTATCCATTGCCTTAGTATCAATCGGAATAGCAATTGCTCTATTTGCGAATTTGATTAATTTAGGTGGAAACTCGGATCAAAGTGAAACCAATTACCAAGATAATAACACGTATTCAGAAGAAAATATTCCCGATCAGCGACAGTGGGAATCTCCAGATCCAAGGGGAGAAATGACACCAGAACAGTGGGAGGAGTTCATAACAAAACCAGGTGAAAGGACACCAGAACAGAGGGATCCTTACTCATCTAATTCAGAAGAGGATATGATACAAGGTTCTACATCGGGTTCTACATCTCCTAATTGAAATTCTTTCATCTATTAGGTGAATACTCTGAGGTAATAAATTCTATTAGAAAGAAAAGTTCATGATACTTTAGCCCGTCGGATTTACTTTCAGGCAGCAATGACTAGTTATCAATAACGTATATTCCCCTTAGGATAGACAGATGAAAATTAAAATATGTTGATCTTAGGGGGAATTTCGATGAATAGGATTGTATACATCATGAAGATGAAAAAAATAACCTATAAGCTCTTTATGATCACGTCTCTCATATTGTTATCTTTTGCAGTCTTGATTTATTTAACTTTATACTTTTTCCTTCCAACATATTATGAACAATATAAAACCAATCAGCTCCAATCAGGAATAGAGGAAATACTCCATAATTCTAAGAATTTAACATTAAACAATGCGATACCGCTTTTTGACGACTACATCAAAAAGAACAATGCTGTTATTTACCTGCAAACTAAAGAAGAAACTATTATATATTCGCCTACTTTCATGGTGGAGGAAATTACGCAATCACCAGATCTTACGGCAAAAACAGCATTAATAAAGAATGAAGAAACTCTAAGGAATGCATTTTTTGTTACTTTGCCGATTCAATTCCTAGATGAAGGTAATTTAACAGTTACTGTATTCGCGACATTTCAACCTATTGATGAAGCGTCACAGGTTTTAGTACGTTTTCTTCCTTATATAAGTATTATTGTAGTGTGTATCGGATTAGGGAGTGCCTATTTATATTCAAGGTTCATTACAAAACCGCTCATTTATATAAATGAGAGTGCGCAAAAGATGGCAAACCTGAATTTTTCCGAAAACATCGTAGTCCGTTCAAATGACGAATTAGAGGAACTGTCCAATAGCTTGAATGAGATGTCGAATAATTTGCAACAAACAATGATTGATATACAAATAGCAAATGAACAATTAAAAGATGATATTGAAAGAGAAAGAAAAATCGAAACAAAACGTAGGGAATTTTTTGCTACTGTTGCACATGAATTAAAAACTCCTCTCACTGTTATGAAGGGATATTTAGAAGGGATGATTTATAATATCGGCCCTTATCAAAATCGTGACTTCTATTTAGAAAAAAACCACAAAATTATTGAAAGAATGGAACAGCTCGTTCGCGAAATTTTGAGTATGTCTAAACTAGAACAAGATACCTCTAAACTGCAATTGGAAGAAGTCAATCTTTTAGAATTATTTGATTCAATAACGAAAGAGCTTGTTTTTTTTGCTTCTGAAAAAGACATTAAAATAGTAAAACAAATTTCTCCTTACCTGAGTGTACGTACAGATCGTGATTTATTAGAAAAAGCCTTTAAAAACATAATTCATAATGCAGTTACGTATTCACCGCATGGAGAAACAGTATTTATTGAGGTAACTGGGCTTCCAAAAGAAAATCAGATTCAAATAAAAGTAATTAATACAGGTGTTAAAATTAAGGAAGAGGAAATTCAACAATTATTCGAGCCTTTTTATCGAATCGAAAAATCCAGAAATAGGAATACAGGTGGAAGTGGGCTGGGTCTATATATTGTAAAACAAGTTTTTGAATCTCTTTCGATCATCTATACAATGAAAAATACAGAAGATGGCATACAGTTTTTAACTACTATACCTAAATGGATAAGGAAATAACTAAAAAGCACATTAAAACATACAAATTGTCTCAGGTATTCTTTGAGACAATTTTTTACTTTTGAATAGAAAAAATTTAGTATCCGGCAACTTCAATAGGTACTTGAGTAAGAAGTTGGCGGGAGTGCTATGAATATCTATACTTCTAAAATGATATAAAACATGTTAGAACTAAGTTACGATTTGAGAATTGAGAAAATGAAAGTCTTAAGTATAACAAAACGGGGTATTTTTTCTGTATATTGATATAACAGGTGATGTTATCGTGAATAATTCTAGAAAATTGAATTAATGGTGGAGCTCAAATCTACTATGGTTTACTGCACAGAGATAAAATGTTTTTGGAAAATATTCCAGATGTTCCAAAATCTCTACGTAATCTTCAGATAATCTTCACAGTAACTGCAGATAACGCCTATACAATTAAGACTGTAAGATAAAATACTTTAAAAGGGGATTAAAAACTATGAAAAAGAGAAAGAAATTGGCTGCTACTACTTTAGGTGCTGTATTTGCGCTTTCAACTTTTGGAGCTGCGTTTGCTGCCGAAGTTCCAACCGAAATTATTGGAAGTAGTGAAACTGTGAAAGGGCAAGTTGGTAAACCAACTAACTTAGATGAGATTTCTAAAGAAAAAGTACAAGAAATTTTCAACCAAGCAGAAGCTGGTACATTAACGAAAGAGGAAGCAACAAGACAACTTGATGAAGCTCTTGAAATTAAGGGAGATAAAAAACCAGTAAGTAAACCAGTTAACTTAGATAAGATCTCTAAAGAAAGAGTACAAGAAATTTTCACCCAAGCAGAGGCAGGTACATTAACGAAAGAGGAAGCAACAAAACAACTTGATGAAGCTCTTGGAATTAAGGGAGGTAAAAATAAAGTGAGTAGTCCAGTAAACAAACCAGCAAACTTAGATTGAGGTATTTAAAGAAAAGGTATAAGCTATTTAACTAGCAAGAATAGGTACACTCGGAAGCAATAAGCCAACTTAATGAAGATCAGAATAAGAAGTAAGAAAAAACAAACTTAAATAAAATACAGCAATATTTGTACTTTGAGTTTTCTAAACATTCCTCTTCATGAAGTTCATATAAACTCAACCAATGGAGAAACATTTACTTTAAAAAAACTACACTACCAATAGCTGATGATATGCTTCCTATTGTACGAAAAGGGGCTGGGACATAACTAATTTGCACTTACTAAAGACGGATAATTTTTAAATTACAAAGAATATAAATAGAAAACCCGAACTATTACGAAACACAGAATAGCGTTTCGTGATATAGTTCGGGTTTTTCATTGGCTAAAATCCTCTTATCCCAGCCTCTTATGAGGTATGAGGACTCTTCTTTTTATTTAATTTCTTTCCACAAAGACAATGAGAATATCCAATTTGGATCTCCATTTCCTTGATAGCTTTGCACAGCTTCATATATTTTACCTTGATGCTCTACTTTATCACCTTTTGTGTACGCCTTAGATGGACTCCATTGCTCATAAGAAGATCCTTGCTCTTTTGTAGTCACAGTGAAAATGGAACTTTTATTAGATTCATTTCCAGCTGTATCAACGGCAGTGACTGCATACTTATATGGTGTATTGGATTGTAGATTCGTGTCCATAAAGGATGTAGTTTTCGATGTTCCAACTACAGTCATTTGTCCTATAGAAATAGCGAAAATGATTGAAGCGTACAAACAAGAAACTGAGCATGGGAATAAGATCGAATCCTTTAATAAAAAAGTTTCTAATAAAAGTGGTCTTGCAGTAGGTGCAACGGTTATGGTACTTACTCAAATTGTAATGGTTGCTATCATGACGATGACACCGGTACATATGAAACATCATGGTCATGGTTTATCGGAAGTAGGAATTGTTATAGGATTTCATGTAGGTGCTATGTATCTTCCGTCGCTCGTAACAGGTATTCTTGTGGATAAAGTCGGACGAACAGCCATGAGTATTGCTTCAGGAGTGACTTTGTTATTTGCTGGTTTATTAGCCGCATTCGCACCGAGCGATTCTTTGGTTCTATTATCGTAGCACTTTCTTTACTTGGAATAGGGTGGAACTTTGGCTTAATAAGTGGTACTGCACAAATAGTTGATTCAACAGAGCCTTCTACACGTGCAAAAACGCAAGGGCAAATAGATGTTTTAGTTGCACTAGCAGGGGCGTCGGGTGGTGCCCTTTCGGGGATGGTAGTGGCTAATGCAAGCTATGCAACATTATCATTAGCTGGAGGTCTATTATCTTTGATCCTTATTCCAGTTGTCATTTGGTCAAAAAAAGCTTGAGATAAATTATATGATACTAAAAATGGTTACTAAAATAGTTTCAAAGTAACCAATGCATTCTTTTTTAAACAAGCAGTGAAATCAAGAATTTAGAGTAAATTTAAATGAAAATTTTATTAAAAAACAACTTAATTTAAGGTTCTTTTGTTGGCATTCGGTACTCCAAAATGTAAAATCAAAAGAACCTTTTCCTCTTAAGAAAAACAAATAACTATGTAATTAGCTATTTGTTTTATCATCTGCTTTTGTTTGATTACATGCCTTAATTACCTCATTAAAGGCTACTATAATTTCCTCGATTGTATATCCCGCCTCGAGTAATTCATTAGTTATTTGTTCTAATTTGTACATATGTTCATTCCTTGATGATTTTTAAAATCTAATTAGTCGTTATAAAAATGTAGGCATTGACAATAATTAAATTATCAGTTTTGAAAACAAAAGTACATTTAAAAGACAACGGATTGGCACTTAATGATTTAAGGTTAGGGAAGTAATGAAAGGCATCATGCAACTTTACGCTTTGTGGCAGAAGTCGACAATAGAGTGGTTGGTTGGATTGCGATTTCACCTGTATCTACCCGAGCAGTATATAGTGGAGTTGGGGAAGTAAGTGTTTATATATCTAGTGACAGTATAGGGAAGGGCATTGCCTCACAATTGTTTAAAATACTAATTGAAGAAAGTGAGAAGGCAGGATTTTGGACACTTCAATCATCTATATTTGCAATAAATACCTCAAGCATTCAATTACATAAAAAGATGGGCTTTAGAATAGTTGGTACGAGAGAAAAAATTGCTCAATTAAATGGGAAATGGCATGATACGATAATGGAAAAAAGAAGTGTGGAAATGTTCTAATAGAAATTTAAAATATGGTGACTAAACGACAATACTTGGAATAGTTTCAAAGTAACCAATGACTTTAATGGGTTGCTTCGAAGTGAAGTGAAACCCATTTCCTACAATCATTTTGATGATATAGAATACATATTTCAAAAAATATTATTAATAAAAAAATGTCTGCTAATGATAGAAAGTAGACATTTTTTTGTGAAGGATTTCCTTTGTAGAATAAAATTCCAATACCCTTAATACGTTGGCGTATATTTTCTAAAACAAAAACTTAGAGTCGAATATAGACAAGAAACAAGGAATTGATAATATTGGCATAAGCTCACAACAAAAGGAAAGTATGATTAAAGATAAAGTACATAATGGCTCTAAATGAAGTTCCGGTAGAATACAGAGAAATAAAACGGTTAGAAATTACAAACCAAGTAACGAAAGCGGTTGAAGAAGAAATAGAGAACATTAAGAGAGAGATTGATATATTCTCGGATGATATTAGTCATTACGCTGAAAAAAAGATTGCAGAAAGTTTTGCAGATTTATATAAAGTGAGTGTACCAATTATTTTGCTTAAAGGTCAGTGAATACCAATGATAGCCAGTCTTATAATAATTTTCACTCGTTCCATTGTAATAAAATCTAAAGTTAGTCCACATATCGTGTTTATACTTCTTTCCTAATAAATCACCTTTTTCAACATATTTAACCCCGCTTAACGGATTTTTACAGCGTTACCAGCCAAAAATAAGCCTTTATTGTTTGATTACCCACCTACACCAATCTTAGTACAAAGAATTTCACCATGATGAAGGCCTATTCCAAAATCTATTTGAACACATGGGAGGGTACGACATCATAAGCATAGCAGAGATCCAATTGTGCATCACATAATGGAACTTAAAGTTAATTTTATCCAATCAACTTTAGCGAAGCGTACTCTCTAGGTCACAATGTATTGAAGAAGTAGAAAAGTTTAAACTGCGGTGAAAAAATATTTTCACTAATTTAAAAACGCGTCAAACCGTTGATATCCAACGTTTATAGAGGAATGTTGATTTTTTCGTCAATAAGAATTGACTTTCATTATAGTTGTAACTATAATAGTTACAACTAGTTGTAACAGCATCTGTTACAGGTGAAAAAACACTGTATATTCAAGCAAGTGGTGCTTTCTACTCTGAAGGTCCAGCTGCAGAACTAGAAATGGGGCATCGAAATCATTAAGTAAAGATGAATTTTTTTGGTGTTCCTTCTTTTGAAGCAATAGTATGTTGAAGGGCATAACAAGGCGCCTGAAAAAGCACAATAGATTAAAGAAGATGCAATTCTAGGAGCTAAAAAATTAGCTGAGAATTTATAAGTAAAAGCGAGATTGGTTAAAAATAAAAAATAAAGGTAGGCGTTTTTAATGAAGACAAAACAAGACACACTTATATATGTATGGGATGCATATTGTGGATGGTGCTATGGATTTTCAGAAAGTATAAGAGGTTTTTACAAAAATCATCCTGAAATGCCGTTAACTGTTTTATCCGGAGGATTATTTTTAGATAATCTACCAATAAATAAATTCTCATATATATCAGAAGGTAATAAAAGAATTAATCAACTTACTGGTGCAGAATTTGGTCCTTCATATCAGGCTTTGTTGTCAGAAGGTACTTTTACTATGAATTCAAAAGATGCTGCAATTGGCTTTTCTGCTTTACGTTCATTAGCACCGAACCGTTTGTTAGAATTTACTTCAGCTATGCAAAAAGCGTTTTATAATGATGGGAAAAGTCTGAGCGATCCTGAAACATATCGTAAGATAGCTATTGATCATCATTTGGATCCTGAACAAGTACTAGAGCGACTAAAATCTCAAGAAACTATAATAGATGTTCAAGATGATTTCAATAAGGTTCAACAACTTGGTATAAATAGTTATCCTTCTTTACTTCTACACAAGGATAATCAATTAATTCCTATTGGTGGCGGAGTAATGACATCGGATAAAATTGAAGCGCGTTTTAAAGATTTGTATTAAAGATGGTTCAATTTTAAGTTTCTATAGATTTAATACACATACTTTCTCACAGAAAGGGAAAATAAAATGTAAGGATTTATAAAAGAATGGTATTTATAATTCATTTGCAACTAATAAAACTACATTGCTTATTAAATAACTTCACCAAAAAGGAGATGAAATTCTATGTTTAAAACAATCGAAATAAATCAAAATGATGTGAAATTGACGATATTTAGTTCTGAAGAAAAAAGTTTTATGGTGACTGCAACTTTAGTTGAAAAAGCAGGACATGCATTCTTAATAAATGCGAAATTTACTCAATCCGATTCGAAAGAAATTGTAGATTATCTGAAAAAAAATAAAGTATCATTAGATAAAATTTTTATTATTCATGGAGATCCTGACTACTATTTTGGATTAGAAAGTATTAAAGCAGCGTATCCAGAAGCCATTGCGTATGCCACAGAATCTACTGTGGAACATATTGTTCATTCTGTCTTAGGGAAATTAAAAGTTTGGAAAGATGCACTTGGAGAAAACGCACCAAGTAATGTTGTATTGCCTCAAGTGTTAGCAGAAAAAACTATTGACTTTCAAGGTTTAACATTTGAACTTGTAGGCTTAGATAATTACAGAGCGAGCTTATTTAATAAGGAATTAAAATTATTGATTGGTGGCATTGATATATTCAACGAAATACATGTTTTCTTAGCAGATACTAGCTCAAAAGAAGCAATGGAATCTTGGATTGAGAACTTGAAAGTGTTACAAGGATTAAATGCTAACATAATCGTACCAAGCCATGGTTCAATTGAAAAATCTTTAGATAATCAAGCACTTATTGCAACTATCAATTATCTAAAAACTGCAATTAAATCTTCTGAAGTAAGTAAAACTTCTACGGAATTTGTTGCAAAGCTTGAAGCAGCATATCCAGGCTATGCAAATAAAGGCGTATTAGAATTAAGTGCTAAAGTTGTAACGAAAGAAATTCCTTGGGGTTAATGTTATGAATAAATATCAAAAATTATTACATGAAACATATGTATTAACTAGTGAAGGCAAATTGGATGCCTTCAAAACGTATTTAAGCGATAATGTATCTTGGACAGAAGCTGCTGGATTTCCTTATGCGGGTACTTATGTAGGTCCAAATGAAGTAGTGAAAAACGTACATGAACGCCTTGGAACCGAATGGGATGGCTATTCTGCAAAAGATGAAATCTATGCGTTTAATAATCACACTGTTATTGTCTACGGAAAATATATTGGGACGTATAAAGCAACAGGAAAATCATTTATAGCAGACTTTTGCCATCTATATGAATTTGATGAGAATGATAAGGTTAAAAAATTTATTCAAATCGTGGACAGCGCAACTGTCAATAATGCATTAAGTTTAAATTAGTTGTTTGTAACTTAACTTGAGTAGCGTCACATGCCCATCAAACTAAGATTTTGAAGTACCCCCATAAAAATTATTTTGAAATCAAGTCTTCCGTTATACGAGAGGGCGCTTTAATGAATTTGTAAATGGAATACTTCATGTTAAATCTACAGGCGATTATTTAGTAGTAGAACGCCCATTACGTGGAAAACTTGAAATCGAAGTGGTTGCGGTTCAGGTCTCTCCAGTTCTACAAATCCTGGTCTTTCTGTTGCAGATCCCTACGTGGTATTCCATTACGGTGATCTGAAGGTTATCTTAGGAAATTAAATTATAAAACCTCAAAACGAGTACAGGATGCAAAAAAAGCTCCGTACTTGCGGCTTTATTTAAACAATTTTATTGTCATGTACCAAGCTTAGTTGATGGCTATGGTAATAATCGGATTTTCGTTACACACTATAAGAAGATTGAAAGGCTTAGGAGTTATTCCTAAGCCTTTTTAGAGGTTCCAATGCAAGAAAAGTTATGAATATAACATTGGTTTTATGTAGTCAAAAAGCTTTTGTTGGCGTTCAACACCGAAGATATGAATCAAAAGAACCTTTTTTGCATAATGGGGTGATGTTTTTTGATTTAATATGAAAAGAGATTGGTTAACACGAAAGTACACTTTAAGACTTTTTTTCGATGAGAATCTTATCTGTGAGTTATCCCAACAGTTGCCTAGACGTGATATTTAGTCCCATATTCAGGTGATATCGTAAGTATAGGAGACTCTATTTTAGTTGAATGATGAAGAAATGCAAAAAATAGAAGGTTTTATGTTAAGGAAGTCAAAAAAATGAAAAAGGGTGTTTTAATTTAAGTATTTCGTCCGATAAAAGCTTAGGGTTAAAATTTAAACGATAAAAGAAGGGAAGATGGGAACTGAGTAGGCTGCTTTCTTTTTAAGTCTAAGAAACCACAATATTGTACAAAACACACATCTTAAAAACTAATAAAAACAAAAGGAGAACGGTTTATGAAAAAATTATTTGGAAGCTTTAAGGGTAAGATTTACACATTATTTGCTCTTATCTTACTAATTCCAGTTATTTCTGTAGGAAGTTTATCGTATCTTTCCGCAAAAGATTCAATAAAAAACGAAATACTTTTTAGTGCGAATGAAAGTGTAGAAATTTTAAATACACTAATCGATCAGACCATTAGTGAAAAAATAAATGATATCACTGTTTTTAGCGAGGATATCAATTCTTCTAAGTATGAACAGCAGGGGTCTGCAGTAAAAACAAAATTTCAACAATATATAAAGCTGCATCCAGATGTTCAGAGCATTTATATCGGAACAAATGAGGGAGCATTTTTTCTAGAACCAAAAACGAATAGCGCCGATTATAATCATTTAGAACGAGAATGGTATAAAGAGGCTACAGCATTAAAGGGGGAAGTCCTAATTACGAAGCCTTATATAGGTGAAGGAACTGGAGATTTGGTCGTAACAATTGCTCGTCAGATAAAAGATCAATCTGGGGTAATAGCAATTGATATAAAATTGACAAATCTCCAAAAAATCGCTAGTTCTATCAGTATCGGAAAAAATGGATATCCTTCTATTTTTGGTGAAAATAAAATTGTTATTTCACATCCGACTATAGAACAAGGTAGTGAAATAAAAGAAAGCTTCATGGACAAAATGTACGATAGCAAATCTGGCACGTATGATTATGTCTTTGACGGTGATGATCGAATTATGTTCTTTACAACGAATGAATTGACAAACTGGAAAATTACTGGAACGATTTTCGCGAAGGAAATTGACCAATCAGCATCATCTATTTTGTATAAAACGTTTCTTGTACTAATCGCTGCAATTGTAATCAGTGCAATTGTATTCTTCTTTGTCATGAAGGCAATTATAAAACCGATTAAAGCGCTCAAGGATAGTGCAGTAACCATAAGTAAGGGTGATTTAACTGAAAAAGTGACGGTAAAATCTCATGACGAAATTGGACAGCTAGGGCAAGCCTTTAACGATATGCAAGACAGTTTAAGAACTCTTATTCAAAAAATTGAACAAAATGCTGAAGAGGTAGCCTCGTCGGCAGAAGAGCTAACAGCCAATGCTAATCAAACAAGCATTGCTACAGAAAAGGTGGCCATTTCGATACAAGATGTTGCTACAAGCACAGACACGCAAACAACGAGCGCCAATAAGAATGCAGAATCTTTACAGGAGCTTTCCAAGGCCATTCTTCATATCGCGGAAATCTCTTCTACTGTGACGGATCTTTCACAGCACGCAACACTACAAGCAGATGAAGGTGGACAGGCAGTCCAGGATACAAAAGATCAAATGCAGTCTATTCATGTATCGGTGACAGATTCAAACACGAAAATTCAAACACTGCATGAACGCTCTCAACAAATTACGTCCATTTTAGATGTAATTACAAGCATTGCAGATCAAACGAACTTACTTGCTCTCAATGCAGCAATTGAGGCAGCAAGAGCAGGGGAGCACGGAAAAGGCTTTGCAGTTGTTGCTGATGAAGTAAGAAAGCTGGCGGAGCAATCGCAGGAATCTGCAAAGCAAATTTTCGAGCTAATCAATGGTATTCAATTAGAAACAGAACAATCCGTAAACATCATGGCAAAAGTTACAGAGGATGTTCAAAATGGTCTACATGTATCGGATGAAGCGATCACGAAATTCCAAGTGATTAAAGCAAGTATGGATAAAATTACACCTAAAATGGAAGAGGTATCTTCTGCCTCTGAACAAATGTCAGCAAGTGTACAAGAGGTGACTGCTGTTACGGAAGATTTGGCATTCTCAGCAAAAGGAAATGCAGCTGCCTCAGAGGATGTTGCAGCGTCTACAGAGGAACAATTAGCTTCGATGGAAGAAATTAATGCTTCTGCACAAGCGCTTGCGCATATGGCAGATGAATTAAAACAACTCATTAGTCAATTTAAATATTAACAGAGTCAGACATAATAAAAATCACGATTCCCTTTTTAGTGTACCCTTTGTAAAGGACATTTTAAAAAAGCTCTAGGCACTTGAAGAAGATCCGCATGGTTGAATGCACCTTGAGTTAATTTATTACCATTCTTCTTTAATTCCTTATTGTATTCAGGGAGATATCTATCGTTATTTTATTAGATACTTCATATGCCAAAATCTCATTAAGATTTTTTATTGAATTTGTAAATCTGCTAATAGTTTGTTAACAATCACTACTCAACGAACGGGTGCTTTATTGAAATAATAAAACACATTTTTTAATAAATCCAATTTCTAAAGCTACATCGATAGATTGGAATAAGGATTGATGACTACTTTATCATCTGATTTCAAATCAAGCATTACTCAATAATAGAAAGATTGAAAGGCTTAGGAGATATTCCTAAGCCTTTTTGGAGGTTTTCAATGAAAGAAAAGCTATGAAAATAGCTTTGATTTTTTATGTATTCAAAAAAGATTCCTTTGTTGGCGTTCGGTACACCGAGTGCTGGCAGTCCTGTTTAACTAAACAGGCAACAGACCGCCCTAAAAATACCATAGCAGAAGATTTTATTTCTATTTTAAATATGGTTACTAAGCAATAACACTTGGAAATGTTTCGGAGTAACCAATGGCTTTAAAGGTTAACTGCGTGAATGCAGCCAAAGTATCCAGGTAACAAGTATAGTAGCTGCTGAATAATTTTAAAGCCCAGGTACTTAATTAATTTTGAGCCTGGGCATTTGTGTTTGGAGTTGTTTCCTAAGCTTTTTTGAGGTTGTAACTGAAAGAAAAGTTATGAATATAGCATTGGTTTTTTTATGTATGACGGATTGTAATATTAAGTGCAACACCCAGAAGTCAATATAAAGGAAGCCCATAACGACCTCGTGTAGAATGTAGTTACCACACCAACATTC
>NZ_JBHURE010000043.1:0-16339 GCF_042674095.1 Lysinibacillus sp. NPDC056959
TTTGCGTTATTCATCTTAATTGAACCGCCGTATACGGAACCGTACGTACGGTGGTGTGAGAGGTCGGGAGCTAATCACTCCCTCCTACTCGATTGTTAAGGAAATTATAGGAATACTTTTGCTGTGGGCACTCCAACGCTTGCAGATGTAAACGAGCGGTTTAGCGCATTTGTTAATCTAGCTTTAAAGGGTGCACAGCAGGACCTTCAAGAACCTCCCCTTTGGCATTGAAGCGAGAGCCGTGACAAGGGCAATCCCAAGTTTCATCGGCTTCATTCCATTTTGTTTTACAACCTAAATGCGTGCAAGTTGGTGTATTCGCACGTTTCACATAACCTGTTACGAATTCTTTGGCTACAAAACCTCCTACCTTTAGCATCTGCATAAATTGAGCACCAAATTTCGTACGTGTTGGTGAATAAAGGGGAATGGCGCCATCTTCATTCCCAGCACCTGTTATTAAGGAGGACAGTAGATCTCCGGCTACAAAAGAATTGGAAATTCCCCATTTTCGATAGCCAGTTGCAATGAAAACATTAGGCAAAGACGGTGTAATCCTGCCAACATACGGGACCATATCAGGTGTTTCGATGTCCTGCGCAGACCAGCGATAGATAGGATCCTGATCGAAGTGAGCCTTCATTTCATTTTGAATAGCTTCATAATAGGGCTGGGTATTGGTTGTTTCACCTGCAATATGATTAGCGCCACCCAATACTAAATAATGCTCACCGTTAATGGTAGCTGTTCGAATAGAGCGTGTAGGATTATCTACGCATAAGTATTGACCTTGTAGAGTATCAGTGAATTTACCAGCAACCATATAGGAGCGACTGTTAGAAAGTTTGAAAAGATGTAGTCCTCTAAAGGCTTCAATTGGATAGTGTGAGCATAAAATAAGCTTGTTGTATTGAACCGACATGTCATTTGCGGTATGTAAGCTATTTTGTGGTATGTTTAATTGCTGAACACGGGTATTTGTATAGATTTTTGCGCCCATTGATAAAGCTTCTTTAACAAGGAAATTACATACTTCTACAGGATGAATTTGTGCCTGCTGGGACATGCTAAGTGCTTTTGTAATTGGAAAGGGAAGCTCTGTGTCAGTAGTGATTTTCGCCTTAATATTTAATACTTTATAGGCATTCCATTCTTTTAATAATTGGGCGTAGCCTTCTTTTGTTTGGCAATAAAGCAATGAATCTACTTGTTGGATACTTTCTTTAGGGAGTAACTGTAATGCTTTTTCTACAGCTATTTGATTGAGCTGATAATAAAGCCGCGCCTCATCTACAGAAAGTTTTTCAATAAGGTTGGCATAAACTAAGCTATGCTGTGCAGTTAATTTTCCTGTTGAATGACCAGTCGTACCATGACCGATATGGGAATTTGCCTCAAGTAAGACTACATCTACACCTGATTTTGCTAAGACATATGCTGTATATAGTCCCGTCAAGCCTCCGCCAATAATACATACATCACAAGTTGTTGACGCAGGAAGAGTTGGTAGGGAGACGTGATCAATTGTTCCGAGCCAAAGAGATTGTGTCATACATAACCCTCACATTGTTTTTACGTTCAGTATGTAGATTGATTTGAGAAATTATGCAATGAAGCATAAAAATTGCCTTGTAATCATTACTATCGCTACAATGTAGCAAAAGGAGCGTGACTAACTATGAAAATTGAAATCTGGTCAGATTATGTATGTCCGTTTTGTTATATTGGCAAAAAGCAACTAGAGCAAGCGATTGAGGAAACTGGTTTTGCAGGGCAAGTAGAGCTCGTTTATAAAAGCTATCAACTTGACCCAACAACACCTGTGGATACAAATGTGTCTACGTATGAAGCATTGGCGAAAAAGTATGGGATGTCGCTAGAAAAAGCGAAAGAAATGACGCAAGGTGTTGCTGCTCGTGCAAAAGAAGTTGGCCTAGATTATAACTTTGATCATTCAATGGAAGAAAATACTTTAAAAGCACATCGGCTAGTGAAATGGGCAGAACAACAAGGGGATGTTTCAGCGCTTGTCGAAGCACTATTATACAATTATTTTATTGAAGCTAAGCGAATTGGTCAGGATGATGTATTAATCGATATTGCCGAGCAAGTAGGTTTAAATCATGAAGAAGTTGCAAAGGTTCTTGCTAACGACGATTTTAAAACAGAGGTAGAGGCTGATATACAAGAAGGGCTACAACTGGGCGTACGAGGGGTACCGTTCTTTGTATTAAATCGTAAGTATGGTATTTCTGGAGCACAACCTCAAGAAGTATTTGAAGAAACTTTACGTAAAGTTGCCGAGGAAGAAGGCTTACAACCAGAATTAAAGATGGCAGGCTCTGGAGACAGTGGAGTTTGTACGGACGATAGTTGTAAATTTTAAGTTTGTTTTTGAAAGGTTAAGAAATAACATGACCTGATCACTTTGGACAGGAAGCTGATCTGACACGAACCTCGAAAAAGTTTGGTTCCCTTACAGAATACTCTCGAAACACGAAAAAGCTCTGGTAAGTTCATTTTACATTCCAAGTAAAAGGAGATAGATCTTTGTTAAACGCATATCATGTGGCAAAGTTGATTGGAATGGAGACTGGACGCCCCTAGGAAAGCGCCCAGTCGGAATGGGAATAAACCTTATTTTGTGATGTGAATTTTTTGAAATATCCGCATTTCGGTCAAAAGTCTTAGTATACTAACGTTGACTTTTTACACAAAGTTTTTTAATATATTCATATATCTTGAATTCGAGATATTAAATTTTGAAATTTAAGGGAGAATTTATATAATGAATGTATTAGTAGTAAAAGCAAACAACCGTCCTGACGGTATTTCAACAAAAATGTACGACACATTTATGGAAAATGTACAAGGTGTAAACGTAACGACTTTTGACGTATTCGCAGAAGATATGCCTTATTTCGGTCAAGATCTTTTCAATGCTTTTGGTAAAGTTCAAAACGGTGAAACGTTAACTGATATTGAATCACGTCTTTTAGCTGCAAAACAAAAAGCTATGGATGCTTTAACTGCAGCCGATGTTGTCGTATTTGCTTTCCCACTTTGGAACTTAACAATCCCAGCAAAATTACAAACTTTCATTGACTATGTATTCCAAGCTGGTTATACATTTAAATATAATGAAAACGGTCAATTAGAAGGCTTAATGGGTGACAAAAAAGTAGTTATTCTAAATGCACGTGGTGGTTTCTACTCTACACCTGAAGCACAATCAATAGAAATGTCAGTTAACTATATCAAAAACGTTGTTGGCATGTTCGGTATGGAAATTATCGAAGAGGTTATCATTGAAGGTCATAACGCTTCACAAGATAAAGCGCAAGAAATTATTGCAAATGGCCTAGAAGCGGTTAAAAAAGTAGCTCAATCTTTACAAACTGTAACTGCATAATAAATACTATTCTCTGGCTTGTTGACTAGGGAAATATAGTAATTCTTTTAAAAAAGTTCTTTCTAATTTGAGAGAACTTTTTTTTATTCATAGAGGTATGGTAGTGATAAGGAGGTCTAACCTATTGGTACTATGCATGTACTTCGAATTTACATTTACTAACATCCGGTTGTGTAAATGATATTATTCTATTATTTTGAGAAGTAGAGTTTTGCTATTCGTTTAAAAATACATACAATTAGGACTATTTATTCAATTAAATTATTAATTAGTATAATATAATGAAAAACGTAGGAAAATATTAGATTTATAAGGAGGTTGTTACCATGGGTAAGAAGTTTATTACTAAATTCTTAGCGATGTTACTTGTTCTATTCGCGGTGTTACCATTTGGACTATCTGCGAATGCTGCATCAAACGATGTGACACGCGGGGATTACGTGAAAGAATTAGTAGAAAGCTTAAATGTAGGGCTAGGGGATGGTTCCAAAACTGCCTTCACTGACATTTCTAAGGAGTTAGCTCCGTATGTAGAAAAGGCAGTAGAACTGAATCTTATTAAAGGTAAAACGGCGACGTTGTTTGGGCCAAATGATAAATTGACACGACAACAAGCATTCGTTATTTCTGCTCGTGGATTAGCCAAAGATAATGCACCGCTTTCTGTATTAGATAAGTTTAAAGATGCGGATCAAATTGCTAAAGCACATAAGCAAGATTTAGCAAATGCTGTTGCAGCAAACTTATTACAAGGCTTTGAGGATAACACAATTCGTCCGCGTGCCTATGTAACAACTGAGCAAATGCAAAGTATTATTAAACGCTTTGTAGCTGAATACAAATTATCAACATCTACAGTAAATCTTCAAATTTTAGGAACAACAGATATTCATACAAATCTTGCTAATTACAATTATTTCTTAGATGCTGAATCAGCTGATGTAGGTTTAGCAAACACGGCTACATTAATTGAACAAGCCCGTAAGGAGAACCCAAATACATTATTATTTGATAATGGTGATTTAATTCAAGGAACGCCACTAGGCTCTTATAAAGCGATAGAGAATCCTTTGAAACCAGGTGAGGTTCATCCAGCAATAGCAGCACTAAATGCGCTGAAATATGATGGAGGAACTTTAGGGAATCACGAGTTCAACTATGGTTTAAAGTTTTTAGATGAAGTATTAAATGATGCAAAATATCCAGTCGTAAATGCGAACACATACGACGCTAAAACAAAAAAGCGTATGTACACACCGTATGTAATTCTTCATAAAGAGGTAGTAGATAATACAGGTAAAAAGCACACGCTTAAAGTGGGTGTTACAGGGATTGTACCTACGAAAATTGTTGAATGGGATGCTATTCATTTAGCAGGCAAAGTAGAAATGCAAGAACCAGTTGAAGCGGTGAAGGAAGTTGTACCAGAAATGCAAAAAGCAGGTGCAGACGTAATTGTAGTACTTTCACATTCAGGTATTGGTGAAGATACTTACGAAAAAGGTAACGAAAACGTTGGGTACCAAATCTCTGAGATTAAAGGTGTCGATGCTTTAATTACAGGTCACTCTCATTTAACATTCCCAGGTGACTATAAAAATCTGAAAAATGTCGATCAAGAAAAAGGGACAATTAACGGTGTTCCAACTGTAATGGCAGGAAGCTATGGTAGCTATCTTGGAGTTATTGATTTACAACTAGAACAAAAAGGGGCTAAATGGGTTGTGAAGGATGGACAAGGTTCTATCCGCTCTATCAAACAAGAAGGCCTAAAACCATCTAAAACAGTTTTAAATGTAATTAAAGAAGCGCATGAAGGTACGTTAAAGTATATTCGTCAGCCTGTTGGTGAGACAACTGCACCAATCCATAGCTACTTCTCAATGGTTCAAGACGATCCTTCTATTCAAATTGTGACACAAGCTCAAAAATGGTTTATTGAAAAAGAATTAAAAGGTACTGCTGATGAAAACATACCACTTCTTTCAGCTGGTGCACCTTTCAAAGCGGGATCTCGAAATAACCCTGCAGATTACACAAACATTCCTGTAGGTCCGCTAGCAATTAAAAATATGGCAGACATCTATTATTACGATAATACGCTTGCAACGATTAAAGTAACAGGTGCACAAGCTATTGAATGGTTAGAAATGGCTGCTGGTGTTTTTGCAACAATTGATCCAAAACAAACTAAAGAACAAAATATTATTGACCCAGAGGCACGCTCTTACAATTTTGATGTATTAGATGGCTTAACTTATCAAATTGATGTAACATCACCTGCAAAGTATGATAGTCGAGGTATTTTACTAGACGAAAAAGCAAATCGTATTAAAAACGTGCAATACAACGGTAAACCAATCGATCTAAAACAAGAATTTATTATCATTTCGAACAATTACCGTGTTGGTGGTTCTTATGGTGCTACATTTAAAAAGGCAGATGGCTCTAACTTAACAAACTATGCTTATGAAAATCGCCAAGCTGTCATTGACTACATTATGACAAACAAAACAATTAATCCTGCTGCGGATAACAATTGGTCATTTGTACCGTTCCCAGCAAATACAAAAGTTATTTACAATTCTGCAAAGGATGCACAAAAAGTTATTCCTGCAGGTAGCAGTATCGAATATTTAGGCGATACTGAAGGCGGCTTTGGTAAATATTTAATTAAGTAATAATGAAATGTTAAAAAGGAGAGGGCGTTGTTAAACGCTGCTCTCCTTTTTTTGTCGTTCAAATGTATGAAAACGTGTTCCTTGAAATGATAGTAAGCCAAAGTCACCATCTGCAAGCTGTCCATAATCACGGCCATTCATCTTTAATTCTAAACGATCACCACTTTGTACTTCAAACGTGACGTAGTACGATGTATGAGCACTAGAGTTACCAGAACCTCCTCTAGTATTAGACCGTTTTGTTACGACTTTAGCGGGTACTGTTAGTAATGGTTCATTGTTGTTTTTTGACCATTGTAAAGTACTTTTAATAATAGAAAATGCGATAATACCGAATACGATCAAAAACATCATTGAAATAAAAGTATGTCCTGAAGAGAATTCATCAAACCCTACCATAAAAGTCCTCCGTTCTACGAAATATTGTGCTTGAAGTTGTTATAAAGGATATACTTCAAGATCCACTACAATATCAACTACGACAATACACCACCTGTTTCTAGGAGAGTGTTATAAAATTCAATCTGTACCTTCATCAGGAACCCATTCTTCTTGCGCCCATGGATTTACACTGTTCCCTGTATATACTGTTGTAAAAACAATCAATATGCTTTGTTAGATCCTTAATAGTTAAATTTCCATGTAAAGCAAACTTCTTATCTTCTAATTGTTCAATATATGTAGACGTAAATGAAATTTTTGGATAAATGTCCGCTTCAAAAAATCAGGAGATATAAGATGCACATCACGATCGAAGTTTTTCGTGGAAAAGCCTCTAAAAACAGTATCTTACACGAATAATAAATTAAACAATGTAAGTTTTCAATGAGTATTCAGAAAATGTGGTAAAATATTACTTTTTTAAAAGTTTATTTTATGAAAGTAAATATAAAAAAGGCTCCTTGAAAGTCATTAGTACGGTAACTTTTCTTCTAACAGAGGGGGAGTAATCATAATAATAAAATCATGTGCATCTATATGAAATAAGTGGCCATTTTTTAAATAATTAGCTATCATGACTACGCTCTGATCAAGCAGCCATGGCTAATTTTTTATGCCATCAGTAGCTTTGATACGATGTTAAAGCAAAAGCTAATGCCAAAAATGAAAGAACACTTTAAGTTACATTTAGTAATCAAATAAGAAAAGGTAAATAGATTACTTGTAGTAAATAAGTTACTTCAAATTTACTTTTTTAAAAATTATCGTTACAATAGAGTACATAAGAGGTGAAAAAAATGAGTGAGTCAAATTTATGTCCTCGTTTAGCTAAAGCAATGGATTTAATCGGAAAACGCTGGACAGGGCTGATTTTATATCAATTACTAGATGGACCACAGCGTTTTAATGAGATTGAAACTGCATTACCTGTAAGTGGCCGTTTATTATCCGAACGTTTAAAAGAGCTAGAAAAAGAAGGGCTTGTTGCAAGAAAAGTATATTCAGAGGTACCAGTGCGTGTTGAATATTCTTTGACGGATAAAGGTTGGGCACTAGAAGGAGCAATCCGCAATATCGAATCGTGGGCAACGAGTTGGCTATAAAAGTGTGAAGTCTATCTCGAAATTTCTGATGGATAGATAAACATTGGACATATGTAATATAATGACCATGAATTTTCTGTATCCTATTCATCGGCTCTGCATGGAGAGTCTCGCTACCTATTCAGGCGAGATAAAAATTACCCTTCATTTTTACTTGTCAAATTAGGGTTCTAAATCCATACTAGTGTAGAGTAAGAAAGGACGTTAGAAAGGAATTAGCTCTCATGACAAAAGAACAATGGGCAGCGGATTTAGCACAGAGCGTTAATCCGGCCAATATTAAGTTAAATGAATCATTACAGCAATATACTATGACAAAATTAGGTGGTAAAGCGGATATTTTCGTTCTCGCTGAAACAGAGGAAGAGGCAGCAACGGTTATTCGCTATGCTCACAAAAATAATATACCTTTATTAATGTTAGGTAATGGATCTAATATGGTCGTTCGTGATGGCGGTCATCGAGGGATCGTTGTTACATTTTCGTTTTTAGATGAAATTCGCATTAATGGTGACCATGTTTATGCGCAAAGTGGTGCACTTATAAAAGATGTATCGAAACTGGCAGCAGCAGCATCTTTAACAGGTTTTGAATTTGCTTGTGGTATCCCTGGCTCAGTTGGTGGGGCTATGGCAATGAATGCCGGTGCATATGGCGGTGAAATTAAGGATATTATTATTTCATCGAAAGTGCTAACAAAAGAAGGCGAGATTTTAATACTATCGAAAGAAGATCTTGAACTTGGTTATCGTCAAAGTATCATTGCCAAGAAAGGATACTATGTATTATCATCCGAATTTCAATTAGCAAAAGGTGTGCAGGAAGAAATTGATGCAAAAATTGCTGATTTAACGTTTCAGCGAGAATCTAAGCAGCCGTTAGAATACCCATCTGCAGGGAGCGTTTTTAAGCGCCCGCCTGGTCACTTTGCTGGTAAGCTTATTCAAGATAGTGGCTTACAAGGAAAAGGTGTTGGTGATGCTGAGGTATCAACGAAGCATGCAGGCTTTATTGTTAATAAAGGTAATGCAACGGCTACTGAATATATTGCAACAATTCAAATGGTACAACGAGAAGTTAAAGAAAAGTTTGGCATCGATTTAGAAACAGAAGTAAAAATCGTTGGTGACGACTTATAGAATACTACGCCCTTCACTAATGGTGGAGGGCGTTTTTCGAGGAGTGAAAACAGAAATTGAAGTTTATATCTTGGAATGTTAATGGAATTCGAGCCTGCTTAGGTAAAGGGTTTTTAGATTTTTTCAATCATGTAGATGCAGATTTTTTCTGTATTCAAGAAACAAAGTGTCAGGCTGAACAAGTGGAAATCTCACTTGAGGGATATGAGCAGTATTGGAATTATGCACAAAAGAAAGGTTATTCAGGAACAGCTATTTTTACAAAGCATACACCACTTTCAGTACGTTATGGCGTTGGTGAGGATGAATCACAAGAAGAGGGGAGAATTATTACACTTGAGTATGAAGATTTTTACTTAGTGAATGTTTATACCCCAAATTCACAACGTGATTTAGCTAGATTACCTCTTCGTTTAGAATGGGAGGATCGATTAGCGCTTTATTTAAAAGAGCTAGATTCCAAGAAACCTATAGTTTACTGTGGTGATTTAAATGTCGCACATATGGAAATTGACTTAAAAAATGCAAAATCGAATAATGGTAATTCAGGTTTTACATTTGAAGAACGTACAAAAATGACGGAGCTATTGGCAAGTGGTTTCGTAGATTCATTCCGCTACATGTATCCAGATACAACAGACCACTATACATGGTGGTCTTATATGAATAAAGTACGCGAGCGTAATATCGGATGGCGTATTGATTACTTTATTGTTTCGGAGAGACTAAAGAACAACATTAACGTAGCGAGTATTCATTCACAAATTATGGGCAGTGATCATTGTCCGATCGAATTACAGCTTAATAACTAAGATTTCTGAACAATAAAACGATCAATTAAAGGATGGCTCTTCGGCAAAACAAGGGGTTGATTTCCGTTCCGACTGGGCGCTTTGACGCTGACGCTTCGCTGCAGGGTCTCGGGCCAAGCCGCGAAAGCGTGAGTGCAACGTAGCGGCAGCAGCACGATGTTGGTCACGAAGGCGTTATCACAGGATGTGATGCTTTTAGCCTTCGTTCCTCTATTGTATTCCCCAAGGAGTCGCCCAGTCTCCACTCCAATCAACCACTTCACATAGCGTGTATCTTCTGTCACGACAGTCTAATTTTTAGTGATAGAACGAAACTTTTGCAACATAAATATTTTGTATGAAAAAGGAACGTAATGGAAATATAGGTAGAGGAAGTGCGTTCGCAGGGAAGTCTATTAGCCTGGAATGGAAACCATCCTCATCTATAACATTCACAGGGAGCCCCTTTAAGATGACAATAGTTTTTCAACATCATAAAAAATCGTATTTTCTAAAAGGAAATACGATTTTTTTTATACTGCAAAGCAATAAACAATTAACTTCGAATCTTTAAAAGGTAAAAGAATATATTGCAAAAAGGGGGTTGAGATGTGAGAAAGTTTACGTGGAAAAAATGGCTTCTAGCTATAGCAGGATGTTTAGCTATAGTGGCTATTGTCGCATTTATCGGATTTACCTGGTTTATGAATAAATCTAAACCAATAATTGATGGAGAGCTATCATTGAATGTACTAGATGAAGATGTTACTGTCACAAGGGATGACAAGGGGATTCCTCATGTTTTTGCTAAGACAGATGCAGACTTGTATCGTGCGCAAGGTTATGTGCAAGCGCAAGATCGACTGTTTCAAATGGATTTAGCGCGAAGACAAGCTAGCGGTCGCTTGTCGGAAATAATCGGTGAGGCAACTGTTGATACTGATAAATTTTTCCGAACATTTAGCTTGCGGGATGCAGCTGAAAAATCATTAGGTACTTATGATGCAGAAAGCAGGCAGGTACTTGAGTGGTTTGCAGATGGCGTCAATGCTTTTATTGCACAGGCAAAGAAAAATAAAACATTAAGCTATGAATTCGCATTACTAGGTTACGAACCTGAGGAGTGGTCTGTTATAGACTCTCTTACTATTGGTAAATATATGGCATATGACTTAGGTGGTAATTGGAATACGCTTGCGTTCCGGCATTGGGCTTTACAAAATTTTGATGAAGAAAAAGCTAAAGAATTATTTATAAAGTATCCTAAAAACGCTTCATCCATTATCGAGGCAAATAAAGAAAATCCAGTTGCCGTGGCAGGGCGTTTTAATGCAGCTCTGTTGCCAAATGAATTTAACGGTAGTAATAACTGGGTTGTATCTGGGCAGAAAACAAAAAACGGTACGCCGATTTTAGCGGATGATCCACATTTAGGATTAAGTACACCATCTATTTGGTATCAAATGCATTTACAATCTCCTGAGCAAAATGTTAGTGGCGTAATCTTTGCGGGTATTCCAGGTATTATTTTAGGACACAACGATAACATTGCGTGGGGTGTAACGAATGTTGGACCTGATGTACAGGATTTATATATAGAAATGCCTAATCCGAATAATCCAACACAGTTCCGCTATGATGGCAAGTGGGAACAAGCGGAGGTACGGGATGAACCGATTAAGGTAAAGGACGGGGAAACGGTAGATTTTGAAGTTGTTGTTACACGTCACGGCCCAATCATGACAGATTTAGCCTTTAAAGATACTGAGCCTACAGCACAATTTTCGATGCAGTGGACGGCACTGCATCGAACGACAGAGCTACGTGCAATACTAGGTTTTAATAAAGCGAAATCCTGGAATGGATTTGAAAAAGCTTTAGAGGATTTTAAAGCACCGGCTCAAAACTTTGTCTTTGCATCAAAAGACGGCACGATTGCTTATAAAGCGAATGGTCAAATTCCAATACGGAAACAAGGAGACGGGCAATTACCAGTACCAGGTGATTCTAGTGAATATGGGTGGGAAGGTTTTATCCCGTGGGATGAGCTCCCGACTGTAGTAAACCCTGATGAAGGATTTATTGCGACAGCAAATAATGAAGTTATTGGGGAAGAATATCCTTATCATATAACAGATTTCTGGGCTCAGCCTTATCGTTATGAACGGATTAAGGAAGTTTTAGAGGCGAATGATTCATTAACAGTGGAAGATATGATGAATTTACAAATGGATCAGCAAAACCTATATGCTCGTGAGTTTCTACCATATTTATTACCATCGATAAAAGCACAAGATCAAGATGGGAAATATAAAGATGTTATAAAATTATTAGAGAATTGGGATATGGTAGATGCAAAGGATTCTGGGGCACCATTAGTGTTCCATACGTTAATGGAGAAGTTACAAGAAGTGTTATTTAAAGATCAGATGCCAGAAGATATGTATGAATTAATGTATGGAAAATTTAATATTACAGACCAGCTTTTACGTACAGCTTATGCAGGTAAGAAGAGTATATGGATTGAGGAACAGGGCGGAGTAGATGCAACTGTTTACAAGGCATTAGAGCTCACTGTCAAACAAATAGAAGATCAATTCGGAAAAAATGCATCGAAATGGAAGTGGGGCGATTTCCATCAACTTACCTTTGACCATACATTAGGTAAAGCTTCGCCAATTCTTGCGGCATATTTTAATGCTAAAAAGGTTCCTATTGGGGGTTCAAAAGTTACTGTTCAGGCTGCTGATAATGATTTAGCTGGAAATGTTACTCACGGAGCATCATGGCGCTTTGTAGTTGATGTCGGTGATTTAAGCACAGCCTATCATATCGTTGGTCCAGGACAGAGTGGACATGTAAAATCTGCTTGGTATCAAGATCAAGTAATGGATTGGGCTAATGGAGATTATCATCAAACGTATGTGTGGAAAGATGATATTAAAGGTAAAACGTTACGATTAAAAGCAAAATAGGATGAGAGGTTATAAGTATCTACAGGGTTTGATATTAAGACAACAAAAATTCCTTTCTATTTCGAGTAGAAAGGAGTTTTTATAAATTGATTAGGAGATGTCAGATGATAAACTGATTAAGGAGATTCAATGACATTTTAGGACATGCTAAGTAAAGTGGTTGATTGGATTGGAGACTGGGCGACTCCTCGAGGATCAGCGGTAGAGGAACGAAGGCTAAAACCATCACATCCGGTGATAACGCCTTCGTGACCAACATCCTGCTGTTGCTGCGCTTTCGCACAATCAAAACCCTCTGCTGTCGCTACGTTAGCACTACGCTTTCGCGCAAAAAACATCTGTTGCCCCAAGCGGCTCATCGGACGCCCCAGGAAGCTCTGCTCTGTGCGAAAGCGTAGCGACATTAAAAACAAAGCGCTCAGTCGGAACGGAAATCAACCCCTCGCTTTGCCAAAGACCCATAATTTAATACAACAACATACGAAGCTATCACAATGGAGTGATAGCTTTTTTACTTTTAGTTAGCAACTATAAAGACATTTTTTGAATTTGTGATATAAATCATTTACATTCAAATATTCGTTTGAATATGATGGAATATTATGTTATGGTGAAAACAATCAAACAAACATTTGAATGAGGTGAGAAAATGCCAAAAGAAGTATGCGAGATAACACAAGTTCATGAAGAAGCGGTCATTAAGGTTCAACAACAAATGCCAGATTTATCGAGAGTAGCAAAGTTTTTAAAGGCATTATCTGATGAAACAAGACTTAAAATTGCGTATGCTTTAACGGTCGAAGATGAATTATGTGTTTGCGATGTTGCCTCCATTATAGGATCGTCAGTAGCAACAGCATCGCATCATTTACGATATTTAAAAGATAATAACTTAGCGAAGTCATATCGAAAAGGAAAGCAAATGTACTACTCTTTAGCTGATGAGCATGTGTATCAAATTGTAACGATTGCCTACGAACATGTGAAAGAGGGGATTGTAGATGACAGCAACACCAACTAAACAAGAATATAGGTTGCAAAATTTATCCTGTGCCAGCTGTGCAGCAAAGTTCGAAAAAAACGTGAAGGCTATTCCAGAGGTTCAGGATGCACAAGTGAATTTCGGTGCTTCTAAAATAACAGTTACCGGTGATATTAACGTTGATCAACTTGAAGAAGCAGGTGCTTTCGACGGTATAAAAGTATCCCAATCAAAGACAAGAACAATTGAAAAATCAACACCTTTTTATCGGAAAACTGAAAATATATTAGCTGGAATCTCTTTGTTATTCGTAGTGCTTGGATATATGTTTGGAACAATGCATGGTGAAACGGACCCGCTAACTATTGGGATGTTTATTATCGCAATTCTAGTTGGGGGAATTGGAATTTTTAAAACAGGCTTCCGCAATCTAGCACGCTTTGAATTTGATATGAAGACGCTGATGACTATTGCAGTAATAGGTGCGGCCATTATTGGGGAGTGGGAAGAAGCGGCTGTTGTTGTCTTTTTATTCGCAGTAAGTGAAGCGCTTGAGGCGTATTCAATGGATAAAGCGCGTCAATCGATTCGTCAGCTCATGGATATAGCTCCTCCTACAGCGACGATAAAACGTGCACATGGCGAGCATTTTCATGAGATGGAGCTACCGACTGAGGAGATTGAAATTGGTGACATTTTAATCGTTAAACCTGGTCAGAAGATTGCTATGGACGGAATTGTAGTGAGTGGATTGTCAGCAGTGAATCAGGCAGCGATTACAGGTGAATCTATTCCAGTCAGTAAAACAGTCGATGACGAAGTATTTGCAGGAACTCTAAATGAAGAAGGAGCCTTAGAGGTTCGTGTGACAAAGCGAGTAGAGGACACTACAATTGCCAAAATCATTCATCTTGTTGAAGAAGCACAGGCAGAAAAAGCACCTTCACAGCAGTTCGTTGATCGCTTTGCGAAATATTACACGCCTGCAATTATGATTGTTGCTTTACTTGTAGCGGTTCTACCACCTTTATTTATAGGCGATTGGCAACATTGGATTTACCAAGGATTGGCGGTCCTTGTTGTAGGTTGTCCATGTGCATTAGTCGTTTCTACACCAGTTGCTATTGTTACAGCAATTGGGAACGCTGCTAGACAAGGCGTTCTTATTAAAGGCGGTATTCATTTAGAGCAGCTTGGTCATATTGAAGCAATAGCATTTGATAAAACAGGCACACTTACGAAAGGTCAACCTGCTGTAATGGATATTATTACATCGCAAGAGATGTCTGAGGATTATGTTTTACAACTAGTAGCGGCTGTTGAAAAACAATCACAGCATCCATTAGCTAAAGCTATTTTGCGGGCTTTGCATGAAAAAATTTTGACAGAGTTTATACCAACAGACTTTCAATCCGTAACAGGCAAGGGTGCCTATGCAACAGTTGACGATCAAATAATCTATGTAGGAAGCTTAAAATGGATTGCTACATTAACGACTGTTGATGAAATGATAAAAGAACAGGTTCATCAACTTCAACAACAGGGGAAAACAGTTGTAGCAGCGGTTAGTAATAATCAGTTTATTGGAATGATTGGTATTGCTGATCAATTACGTCAAGAAAGTAAAGATGTCTTAAATAAATTAAATGGTTTAAAAGTGAAACATAAAGTTATGCTAACAGGTGATGCAGAACCAACAGCACAGGCAATTGCAACTTCTATAAATATGACAGATGTAAGAGCAAGCTTATTACCAGCCGAAAAATTAATGGCCATTAAAGATTTACGTGCACAGTTTGGTGCAGTGGCGATGGTAGGAGATGGTGTCAATGATGCACCTGCACTTGCCGCAGCGGATGTTGGTATTGCAATGGGAGGCGCTGGCACGGATGCAGCACTGGAAACTGCGGATATCGCATTAATGAGCGACGATTTAACGAAGCTGCCGTATACAATTGGCTTAAGTAGAAAAACATTACGTATCATTAAAGAGAACATTATATTTGCCCTAGCCCTAAAATTAATTGCCCTGTTACTTGTTATCCCAGGCTGGCTAACATTATGGATTGCCATCTTTGCAGATATGGGTGCTACATTACTAGTTGTGTTGAATTCATTAAGATTAATCAAGTCTAAGAAATGGTAAATAAGATATAATCCGGTGGAAGCGTGTAGAAAAAAAGTCATTCTGGGGAGCTAGTGATATTAATGGTATAGATGTTACTAGCGATTCTTGAAAAAAAGCTTTGTTAACGCTATTATGGTTTCAGGAATATTGTAACAATTAAATATAAATGAGGCGAAGCTTTGAATATGTCAGATCCTATTTTAGTAAATGTTACAGAGGAAATTGTACGTGGTTTAGTAAGTTTTCTACTACGTGGACCGGAATATCAAACATTTTGTAAATGTGAAATCTGTGAACTTGACGCAGTGGCACTTACACTGAATGTATTGCCTAGTAAGTATGTTACATCTATGGAATCCCGAGATGAAGCATTCAAAGTGATGAATACTCCTGAAAATATCGAACGAATCAATAAAGAGATTATTCATGCATTACATGTGGTAAATAAGTATCCTCGACATAAGGAAGAGCCAACTTCTATATGAAGTTGGCTCTTCACGTTTTTGAAAAACAAATGGTCAATGAAATTAAAGAGTCTTAAGTGTGTCTTTTTTGCAAAGCGAAGGGTTGATTTCCGTTCCGACTGGGCGCTTTGTTGCTGTCGCTACGCTTTCGCACAGTTAAAACATTTGTTGCTGTCGCTACGCTTTCGCACAGTTAAAACATTTGTTGCTGTCGCTACGCTTT
>NZ_JBHURE010000044.1:0-15672 GCF_042674095.1 Lysinibacillus sp. NPDC056959
GCCACGGACACCCTTGCTCTTAGCTAACCTCTACTTCTGTCTTCGGGGTTCGGGACTTGCACCCTATAGTTCATACGCATGCCGGGCGCACATATAAAAAAAACGCATCCTCATAAAAGGATGCGTTTTTTTGTTTAAACGGTCATCATATAATAGACACCGACTGCCAAAAATGCGATGCAGACAACGATTAGTACTTTTGCTAATTTTTCCATGTCATTACACTCCTATGCAATACTTGCCCCAATAACAAACGATAGACCGACTGAAATGGTAAAGGAAATGAAGCCGACTGAGCGATTATCATTTGCGATTTCTTGATCGACATTAAAACGTGGTGTCATAAATTCAAATAAGAAATATGCCACAATTAATAATGTAAAACCAAAAAGGCCCCAGCCAATCATTTCACTTAAAGTACTATGGCGCGCAATGGAAAAGCGAAAAATATTACAGATTCCCAGTATTTTTCCACCTGTTGCGAGTGCCACAGCGATATTACCTTTTTTAATTTCTTCCCAATTTTTATATTTCGTAACGACTTCGAACAATGCCATCGAGACGACTAAACACAATACGACAACACTAAAATATCCTGCCGTTTCGATAATTGGATATCGCCAAAAGCTAGAATTCAGCATTTTCTCCGTCCCCTTTACAGCTTATTTCAATTCCACAACTGTGACGCCTAAGCCCCCCTCGCCGGCTTCACCAAAACGGAATGATTTTACACGCTTATGCTTTTTCAAATAGCTTTGAATTCCTTGACGTAGTGCACCTGTACCGACACCATGAATAATTGATACACGCCCATAGTTAGCAAGCAAGGCATCATCAATATATTTTTCTGTACGTAAAATGGCATCTTCATATCGTTCGCCGCGTAAATCTAATTCTAATTTCACATGGTTGCTGCGATTTTTTACACCAGCCATACGTTGTACAGGTTCTTTTTCTGGTTTAATGTACTCTAGGTCACTATCGGAGATTTTCATTTTCAAAATACCCATTTGGACAACCCATTCGGAATTCGATACTCTTTCGAGCAATGTTCCCCGTTGTCCATAGCTTAACACCTTTACCTCGTCTCCGACAACTAAGTTTTGTGCACGGGCCTTTACTTGTGCTGCTTTTTTCAGCACTTTGTTGTTTTCAAGCGGTGTAGCTTCTTCCAATCGTTTACGAGCTTCGATAAGTTCATGCTCTTTAACAACTTGGTCTGCATTTTTGCGCATTTCTCGAAGCTCAGCAATAATTGATTCTGCTTCTCTTTTTGCTTCATCAACAATTTTACGTGCTTTTTCTTTCGCTTTTTTATCGAGTGCCTCTTTACGGTCTTCGTAAGCTTGTAGTTTTCCTTGTAGCTCTTTGCGTAGGGCTTCAGACTCTATCATTAATTCATGAGAGCGTTCTGCATCATCTTCTGATTGGCGACGAGTTTCTTCAAGTGAAGCAATCATGGACTCCACCTCATGGCGATCTGTACCTGTAAAGCTTTTCGCACGGTCAATAATCGACTCAGGTAAGCCTAAGCGACTTGAAATTTCAAATGCATTGGAGCGACCTGGTACTCCGATTAGTAGACGATATGTTGGACTCAATATCTCGATATCGAACTCTACACTCGCATTAGCTACTCCTGGACGATTATAGCCGTATGCTTTTAGCTCAGGATAGTGCGTCGTTGCCATCACGCGGGCACCGCGACCATGTACTTCATCTAAAATGGAGATGGCTAGAGCTGCCCCTTCCTGAGGATCCGTACCGGCACCTAATTCATCAAATAGTACGAGTGATTCATCATCAAACTTTTGTAAGATATCTACTATGTTGACCATATGAGAAGAGAATGTTGACAGTGATTGCTCAATTGACTGTTCATCCCCAATATCCGCGAAAAGCTGTTTGAAAACAGCAAGTTCAGAACCATCAAGTGCAGGCACTGGTAATCCAGCCTGTGCCATTAATGTACACAATCCAACTGTTTTTAAAGTGACAGTTTTACCACCAGTGTTTGGTCCTGTAATGACAATTGCCGTTATATCTTTCCCGAATTCAATATCGTTAGCAACGGCCGTTTCAATCGGTAATAGTGGATGACGTGCACGCACAAGTCGAATGTAGCCATCGTTATTCATTTTAGGCATTGTACATTTGTTCGCTTGACCGTACTTGCCTTTAGCTAAAATGACGTCAATCTCGCCTAGTACTTTTACTAAGTTAAATAGATCTGGAGCAACTTCCTCGACCATCGCACTTAATGCAAGTAAAATGCGTTCAACTTCAGCTTGCTCTTTCATTTTTAAGCGATGAATTTCATTATTCGCTTGAACAACCGAATCTGGCTCGATAAATAATGTTTGACCAGAAGATGATTGATCATGCACAATTCCACCATAATGATGACGGTATTCTTGCTTAACAGGGATAACGAAGCGATCATTTCGAATCGTTACAAGTGTATCTGAGAGCATTTTTGAAGCATTGCTCCCGCGTGTAAGGCTTTCCAGCTTAGATCGTACTTTAGCTTCCTCAGCGCGCAAAGATTGGCGAATAGATCGCAACGTTTGGCTTGCAGAGTCTAGCACTGAGCCATTTTCATCAATACAGTTATTGATTTCATGCTGCAAGCCCGCCAAAACAGGCATTGCTTCCTTTTTGGCGATGAAATGAGGAATATCAATCACTTCTTCTGATTCTATATCTTCAATAAAATTACGAAGAATTCTACTAGCTCGAATCGTACTTGATACTTCCATTAATTCCATCGCTGAAAGCATGCCCCCGATTTGTGCACGCCTTGCAGCTGGTCGTACATCAAAAATTCCACCCATTGGTACATTGCCTTTAACACGTAAAATGGACAGTCCTTCATCCATTTCTTCTAATAATTGTACAACCTTTTCATAGTCTGTCTGTGGTACAAGTTCATCAACGGCAGATTTACCGATTGAAGACGTACAGTATGTAGCCACTTGCTGACGTACTTTATCATATTCTAGTGTTTTCAATGCGCGTTCTGCAATCACTGAGAACACCTCCTCAACCTATTTATTTCGTCGAATAAACGCTTCAAATTGTTCTCGCGTCCATGTATTCACAATCATATCCTTTTTCAACCATGCTCTGTTTGCGTAGCGTACCCCGATATCCATAAAGCGTAAATGAGCAATATCGTGGGCATCCGTATTGATTGCTACGGGCACGCCAGCTGTTAAAGCCATTTCTAAATGCTCAACACATAAATCAAGACGATATGGATTCGCATTTAACTCTAAAATTTTACCATACTCCTTCGCCCAAGCAATTAATTGCTCCATATCAGGATTATAGCCAGTACGATCCTCAATAATGCGGCCAGTTGGATGTGCAATCATATGAACATACGGATTTTGCATCGCCGTCAGTAAGCGCGCCATAATTTTGTCCTGCGATTGTGTAAAGCTAGAGTGAATAGAGGCAATGACGAAGTCTAACTCTCTCAGCACATCATCTTCAAAATCGAGTGAACCATCTGGCAAAATGTCCATTTCTGTCCCCGCATATAAATGGAAATCTGGATGTGCTTCATTAAATGCCTCAATTTCAGCACGTTGCTTTGTTAAACGCTCTGGCGTTAAACCATTTGCTACTTTTAAAAATTGTGAATGGTCAGTAATAACGCTATATTGATAGTCACGTGCTATTAATGCCTCGCCCATTTCAGCTACAGAGTATGCACCATCAGACCACGTCGTATGCATATGTAAATCTGCTTTAATATCTTCTAATTTCACAAGATGTTGAATGTCATCCGTTTTATCAAATTCTGTTGTTCCTGTACGCAAGCTAGGTGGGATAAATGGTAAATCAAAATGCGCAAAAAATTCCGCTTCATCTTTAAACGTTAAAACAGTGCCATCCGCTTGTTCCACACCGTATTCACTAATCTTTTCACCACGGGCTTTTGCAATCTGACGCATGCGGACATTGTGATCTTTCGAGCCTGTGAAATGATGTAAGGCCGTTGCATATTCAGCATCTTTCACTAATCGAAAATCTACACTTACAGGCTCTTCTAAATCTAAAATAACTGAAATCTTTGTATCACCAGCAGCTACTACTTCTTGTACAGAAAGCTCATTCAGTAGCTTTTCACGTACGGCCTCAACTGCTTCCGTTACAACAATAAAATCAATATCTTTACTTGTTTCTGCTGCTCGGCGGAAGCTTCCAGCAACAGAAAAACGCTCAACTTCTTCCATACTACCTAGAAGCGCTTCAATTTGTAAAACAACAGGCTCAAGCTGCCAAATCGGCAAACGTTCTGATCGATTTGATAAATTTGCAAGTTCTTTTAAAATTTTTTCTTCAGTTTTTGCCGCAAAGCCTGCTAGCTCACGAACTTTACAAGCTTCACAAGCTGCCTTTAAACTTTCGGCAGAATCAATTCCTAACTCTTGATGAAGCTTAGCTATTTTTTTACCACCTAAGCCTGGAAGTTTTAATAACGGCAGCAATCCTTTGGGTACAATGTCTTCTAATTCTTTTAATAAGCTCGATTCACCATTTGTTATTAAATCCTCAATAACAGCAGATGTACCTTTACCTATACCTTTAAGCTTTGTTACATCTTCCATCTCACTCAATGAGCGCTCGTCTCCCTCAAGTGCACCAGCAGCTTTTCGAAAGGCCGACACTTTGAATGGATTTTCCCCTTGTAATTCCATATACAACGCAATCTTTTCTAGTGTGCGAATAATTGTTTTTTTGTTCATTGGGAATTCCTCCTATCGTAAAAACACTTCCCTCAAAACCGAGAGAAGTGCACAGTTTGCTATTGCATATAAATATACCACCAGTTTTGGAACATGCTCGTAATAATTGGGGTATGCTCCAAAATGAGACCACTTAACAACGACTTCGACATTAAACTTTGGATAGAATCAACTGGTAATAAAGCAAGAATGTAAAGCAAGATAAACATAATTAAATAGTTTTCAATCATGCCTAACAATGCTCCAAGCCAACGATTCACTGTACCTAATACAGGTAAATACGCTATAAAATCAAAAATCGATGCCACAATTTGCATTGTAATTTTCACCGCAAAGAATATGACAGCAAATGCAATGACACGGTAAAAAGTTCGGTCTATATCCAGGCTATCAATGACTACTCCAAGACTACCTGAATCCGTTACCCCTGGATACGGGACCCAAAACACCATTTTTTGTGCTAATGGTTTATAATAGATATACGCAACAATTAGGGCAACTATAAAGCTAACGATATGCATCATCTGTACAATGAAACCACGTTTTGCTCCAACGATGAGCCCGGCTAATAGTACCGCTAATATGATTAGATCTAACATTCACTTCAACCCTTTAATTTTTTCACTTCTTCTTCTAGTTGCTCCATTCGTTCTTTTAATAGTAAATAATCGTGAACGGTATTTACTGCTGTAAGAACGGCAAGCTTTGTGCTATCAAGAGAGGGATTATGTACATTCATTTCGCGCATACGGTCATCAACAATAGAAGCGACAAGTCGCATATGTCCAATGGATTCAGAGCCGACCATTTTATATGTATGACCATATATTTCCACAGAAATTTTATTCTTTTCTTGATTTCCCATAGTCGCACCCCCCTTTTAAATTTTTGTGCTCACGATTTTTCCGATTGTGAGCAACTTACACAAAAAAGCTATTTATTATCATACCATGAAAGGTATAAAATTGTGAACAACGAGGACAGAAAGGAACGAGGAAATGTCAAATATTGTACTTTCAATATCAACAAATATACAAAAAGAGGTGATGTCCTACTACGCAAATCATTTTGTAGAACGTAAAGCACCAGGGGTAATCTTTGCTGCAAAGCTCCCTGATACAGCCATTACGATGTACAAATCAGGAAAATTAATGTTCCAAGGGGGAGGCGCTGAGCGAGAAGCTGCACGCTGGGGAGACGTAGAAGTAACAAACACACAGAAAACATCATCGATTGGAGCAAAGGGTGACGCCCTGCCAGAAGGTTTTGCTATGATGTCGGTATTAGGTTCAGATGAAACGGGTACTGGCGATTACTTTGGTCCAATTACAGTTGCGGCCGTATATGTCCCTGCATCAAAAATTGCGCTTATTAACGAACTTGGTGTAAAAGACTCCAAAATGCTAACAGATGATTACATGCGTAAAATAGCACCCGATTTACGTGCAGCTTGCGTCCATAGTGTGCTTGTACTACGCAATGAAAAATACAACGAATTACAGTCACGAGGCTACTCACAAGGTAAAATGAAAGCTATGATGCATAATAAGGCACTTAAAAATACACTGTCAAAAATGGCTCCCGAAAAACCAGAACAAATCTTGATAGATCAGTTTGCGGAACGTGGCGTGTATTACAATTATTTAAAAAATGAACGAGATATTGTTCGAGATGATGTGCTATTTTCTACGAAGGCCGAGCAATTACATGTTTCAGTAGCAACTGCATCGATATTAGCTCGTGCGGCGTTTTTAAAAGAAATGGACCGACTGAGTGAGATTGCCGGGATAGAGTTGTTGAAGGGGGCTTCAGCAAAAGTAGATGCCTTAGCAGCTCGCATATGGCGAAAACAAGGTGAGGAATTTTTACGTTGCATTACGAAATGGCATTTTGCGAATACCGAGAAAGCTAAAAAGATGAAATAAATTGGACTTATAGACAAAAAATTTCGCTATACTCACGCAGATGACAAGTTTTATACAACTTGCTTTCTACTGAAGTTAGCGAAATTTTTTATATTCAAAACTTATCAAAAAATTTTCGTTTCAACTAATATTTGAATTGTTGAATCGTTTGTTGAAGATTTTCAGACATTTTAGCTAGGGTAGTGGCTGATACTGCGATTTCTTCCATAGAAGCAAGTTGCTCCTCAGTTGCAGCGGAAATATTTTGTGCACTTGCTGTAGTTTCATTCGTTTGTTCAAGCACACTTTCAATCCCCATCGCCACTTGATTGGCGTGTTGAGACATAACTTTAGATGCTTCTGAAATTTGTCCTATTTCAGAGGTTACACTTTGTACATTCGTACGAATCTCTTCAAATGACTTTCCTGCCATGTTTGTTATATCAATCCCCTTGACGACCTCAACTGAACCAGCAGCCATTGATTCAACTGCTAGATTTGTATCTTCTTGAATCTGCGAAATAATATCCTTAATTTGCAGCGTGGATTGTGCGGATTGTTCAGCTAGCTTTCGTACCTCTTCAGCTACGACCGCAAAACCTTTTCCTTGTTCACCCGCACGTGCAGCTTCAATTGCTGCGTTTAAAGCTAATAGGTTTGTTTGATCAGCAATTTGGGTTATAGCCTCAACAATGTGCTCAATTTCGTGAGAACGCTTGTCTAATGTTTGCACTGTATTTTCTAGTGCTTGTACAGTATTCTGAATCATGGTCATTTGTTGAACAGCTGTTTGAATAGTCTCATCACCGATCATAACAGCGTCCATAGCTTTATTAGACATATCACTTACTGCACCTGCTTTTGCAGAAATATGCTGAATAGATGATGACATTTCCAGTACAGCGCTATTACCTTCACTAACAGTCTCTGCTTGCATATCAATCGTCTCAGCAAGTGTTTGAATGGAATCAACAATTTGTGATGTTGCTCGCTTATTCTCTGCAGTACTTGCAGTCAGCTCCTCTGAAGAATTGGCCAATAAATTCGATTTCTCACCAATATTACCAACTACTTCACGTAACGAAGAAATCATTTTATTAAAAATAGTAGCCAGTTTCCCAATTTCATCATCTCTTCTTATGTTGATAAAATTACGTAAATCTCCTTCTCCTACTTGTTCAGCAACTGTAGATAGTTCTTTTAGTGGACGAATGATTGAGGCAATGATCATGCCACCTATGATCCCACAAATAATTAAAGCAGTAACAATGACTGCTATAGTCGATTTTAAAATTGGTGCTGTGACAGCTGTGACATCCGCTACATCCATAACACCGATAATTTTCCACCCTGTTAGTTTATTAGTAGAGAAAAATACTTGATGCTCCTCGCCATCTTCCTGAATTGTAAAGCTACCTTCTTCTTTTCCTTGCATCTTTTCTATGTACGAATCTTTCAGCTTAGTTCCTACTTCAACATTCGGATCTGCTATCGTAAGATTATTGGCATTCACTAATGAGGCATAGCCACTTTTCCCAATCTCTACAGCATCTACAAGCTCCGCAATTTCGCCAAGTTTCAAATCTATGGAAACAACCCCGGATTTGTCACGCAATTCTGCCGCTACAGTTAAAGTTAAATCGCCTGAAATATTTGATTTATATGGGTCCATCACGACGCCTTTACCCGGCGACTCTATAGCCTTTAAATACCAAGGACGCAAAAATGGATTATAATCAGAAGGCATTTCATGATATGGATTTCGTAAAAAACCATGGCCTTCTAGAGTTAACGCAACTACTGAAACACTATTATGTAAAGCATTGTATTTATCTAATTCCTTTAATGCTGCTGCATCTTGCCAATCCTTATTAAAATAAGCAGCCAAATATTCTGCATCACTTATGATTGGGGAAATTTCTTTTGTTACTAAAGTATTTATTAAATCGACATTCTCGCGAGATTTATCACTTAATTCGTTATAATATAAATTATCTGATTTTAAGTATGAGAATGTACCAATTGCTATACTCGGAATTAAGAGTGTCATTGTAATAGCCCAGATTAACCGAGCACGCACAGATAAGCTTTTTCGTTTTCGATACTCTTTCAAAATTATTATCTCCTCTTACTATTTTTTTCTATCCAATTTCTACTATACACATAATAAATACTCAAGATTTATTTTTTGTTATTTCAAAATATTATTAAAAACGCGAAATATCCAAAAAGTATGCAGTAGCTGTTACTCATAAACTATTAATACGTTCGCCTGACGGCTTTCCAACTAAAAAAGCTGCCTCATTACGAGACAGCTCACAAAAGAATTATGATAATTGGATTTTTGTTTAGCCTTAATATTTAAACTGTTTAATTGTTTGTTGTAGATTTTCAGACATTTTAGCAAGGGCTTCGGCCGATGCAGCGATTTCTTCCATAGAAGCAAGCTGTTCCTCTGTTGCAGCGGAAATATTTTGTGCATTTGCTGTATTTTCATTTGTTTGCAGAAGCACACTTTCAATTCCGATTGCCACTTGATTGGAGTGTTCAGAAATAACTTTTGCTGTCTCTGAAATTTCTCCTATTTCATAGGTTACGCTTTGTACATTATTATTAATTTCTTTGAATGACTTTCCTGCCATATTTGTTACTTCAATTCCCTTTACGACTTCAGCTGAGCCAGCAGTCATTGATTCAACCGCTAGTTTTGTATCGGCTTGAATATAACCAATGATATCTTTTATTTGCATTGTTGATTGTGCGGATTGCTCTGCAAGCTTTCGTACCTCATCAGCAACAACTGCAAAACCTTTTCCATGCTCACCAGCACGAGCAGCTTCAATTGCAGCATTTAAAGCTAAAAGATTTGTTTGATCAGCAATTTGCGTAATAGCCTCTACAATACGTCCGATTTCATTTGAACGATTACTTAATGTTTGAACCGTACTTTCCAGTTCCTGAACAGTACTTTGAATCATTTCCATTTGGCCAATTGCTGTTTGAATAGTTTTGTCTCCTATCATAACAGCCTCCATTGCTTTATTCGACATTTCATTAACGGTATCGGCCTTTACTGCAATTTGTTGAATCGATGAAGACACTTCAAGTACAGCGTTAGTGCTATCATTAATTGTTTCTGCTTGCACATCAACCGTTTCTGCAAATGTTTGAATGGAATCAACAATTTGTGATGTAGCTCGTTTATTTTCTGATGTACTTGCAGTAAGTTCCTCCGATGATGCAGCTAACTGATTTGATTCCTCACCAATGTTACCAACTACACCACGCAAAGATAGAATCATTTTATTGAATATATCCGCCAATTTACCTATCTCATCTTCTCTTTTAATTTCAATTAAATTGCGTAAATCACCGTCTCCTACCTGCTCAGCTACTGTTGACAACTTTTGTAATGGCTGAATGATTGATTTTATAATGAAGGCACCAATGATTCCAAATATGATAAGAGCAATCACAATGACTGTCACAGTGTTTGTTAAAATTGGTTTTGTAACAGTTGCTACATCTGCTAAATCCATAGTACCAACAATTTTCCAACCTGTTAGTTTATTGGTAGTAAAGAACACTTGATACTCTTTTCCATCTTCCTTAATGGTAAAACTACCATCTTCTTTTCCTTGCATCTTTTCTATATATGACTTTTTGAGCTCTGATCCTACCTCTAACTGTGGATCAGCAATAATAAGATTATTGGCATTTACTAAAGTAGCATAGCCATTATCACCAATTTCCACTGATTTCACTAGCTCGGAAATTCCGTCTAAATTTAAACCAATAGAAATAACCCCTGAACGATCCTGTAAACCAGCTGATACTGCTAATATTAATTCACCTGTAATTGTTGATTTATATGGATCAATCATAACGTTTTTGCCAGGTGATTCAATAGCCGTTAAGTACCATGGTCGCGTAAATGGATCATAATCAGTTGAAGATTCAGCTTGTGGCTCACGCATAAATTTGTGCCCCTCAATTGCCAAGTTGACAACAGAGACGTTGCTATGTAAAGCATTATATTTTTCTAATTCCTTTAAAGCATCTGCATCTTGCACATTCTTATTAAAAGAAGCAGCTAAATATTCCACATCACTTTGAATAGGTGATATCTCATTTGAGATGAGTGTATTTAATAAATTTACATTTTCGCGTGAGCTTTCACTTAATTCCTTATGATATTGATCAGAAGACTTCAAATACGAAAACGAACCAATAGCAATGCTGGGGATTAAAAGTGTCAAAGCAAACGCCCATATTAATCGGGCTCGCACGGAAAGTCCTCTTCTTTTTCGTTGATTTTTCATATTAGCTACCACCCCATAGTAAAATTTTCTATCCAAAACTTACTATACAGTTAATATGGATCAAAAATTTATTTTTTGTTATTTCTAAATATTGACGAAAAACTTAGATATGAGAATTAGCTTAAAGTATCTTCTCTCCTTTTTCTCATACTCCTGCGAAAATAACCTTATAACAGTCTAATGATGTTAACAAAACAAAAAGCTGCCTCATTACGAGACAGCTCACAAAAAAATTATTAATTTAGCGTACTTCTGTGCCTTCAATTGTTGCAATAGCTTTTAACACTTTATTATGTGCTGCAACAACCTCTTCATCTGTTAATGTACGTTCTGGATCGAAGTATGTTAGGGAGAATGCCACTGATTTTTTACCAGCTTCCATTTTTTCACCTTCATATACGTCGAATACACGAACGTCTTTCAATAATTTCACGCCTGCAGAACGAATCGCAGTAATAACTTCACCAGCAGTTGTTGCACGGTTCATGATAAGCGCAATATCACGAGACATTGCTGGGAAACGAGGCACTGGTGTATAGGCAAGAGGTGCTTCTTTTGCATTAGCATTTAATAATGTTACGAGATTCATCTCCATTACATATGTGTCTTTTACACCCCATGCTTTTTGTTCTGCTGGATGTAATCCACCGATAACGCCGACTTGTTCACCATCAAAAAGAATGCTAGCAGTACGTCCTGGGTGTAATCCATCTACTTCAGCTTTCACAAATGAAATACGGTCCTCTAAACCAAGCTTACCGATAACACCTTCTACAATGCCTTTTAAGACGAAGAAATCTACTGCTTTTTTCTCACCCTGCCAAGCATGATCAAGCCATTTGCCTGTTACTACTGCCGCCACATGCTCTTCCTCATATGGTAGCCCTTCTTCTGTTTGACCAAGGAATACTGAACCAATTTCATACAATGCCACATTGTCAGCCTTACGAGCAACATTATAAGCAGCAGCTTCAATTAAATGCGGGATAAGGCTTTGACGTAGAGTTGAACGGTCCTCGCTCATCGGCATTAGTAAACGTGTTACTGGCTCAGCTTTCAATGCAAAGCGTTGTGACAATGCCTCTGAAGTTAGTGAGTAAGTTACAGCTTGGTAAAGACCTGCGCCTTCCATATAATTACGAACTACTCGACGATTCGCTTGATATGGTGTTAGACGGCCTACTTGGTTTGCTCCCTCTGGTAAAGTCAGCGGAATTTCATCATAGCCGTATAGACGAGCAATCTCCTCTACTATATCTTCTTCAATTTTAATATCTTGACGACGTGTTGGTGCATCAACGATTAGTAAACCATTTGCTGCTTCTACACCAAATTTAAGACGCTCTAAAATAGATAGCATTTCTTCTAGTGAAATTTTCATACCTAAACGTTCATTAATGAAATCTGGCGAAACGACAACACGTGCTGGTGATTTATCTAGTTCATCAACGATGCACGTTCCTTCTAACACTTCACCACCAGCTAGTTCAGCTAGTAGCGCTGCAGCACGCTCTGCAGCAGGTAACACACGGTTAGGATCTACACCCTTTTCAAAGCGAGCAGAAGCATCTGAACGAAGTCCAAGATGACGCGATGTTTGACGTACAGATAAGCCGTCGAAGTAAGCAGATTCAATGACAACTGTTGTTGTAGAATCATTTACTTCAGAGTTTGCACCGCCCATTACACCTGCGATAGCTACCGGCTCTTTGCCATTTGTAATGACTAAATCTGTAGCTTTTAATGTGCGCTCTTGCTCATCTAAAGTAGTAATTTTTTCGCCCTCTGCTGCTTTACGCACTACAATTTCACCTGTTGCTAGGCTATCGTAGTCAAAGGCATGAAGCGGTTGGCCGTATTCCATTAAAATGTAGTTCGTTACATCGACAACGTTATTATGCGGGCGTACACCTGCTGCCATTAAGCGATTTTGTAGCCACATAGGTGATTCTGCGATTTTTACGTTTTTCACAACTTTTGCTACATACATTGGGTTTGCTTGTAAATCTTCCACTCGAAGCTTTAACATGTCTTCAGCTTTTTCAGAAGATGTGCTGTAGGCGATTTCTGGATACTTCACTTCTTCAGATAGAATTGCCCCAACCTCGTACGCTACACCTAGCATTGACAATGCATCTGAACGGTTTGGTGTTAGGCCAAGCTCTAATACTGTGTCACGTAGACCTAAAATAGCAAGGGCATCTGAACCAACCTCAGCATCGGCAGGAAGCACATAAATCCCTTCAGAATATGCTTTAGGTACAAGTTTACCTTCGATTCCTACCTCTTGTAATGAACAAATCATACCGTTTGATTCATGTCCACGAAGTTTTGCTTTTTTTATTTTAATGCCGCCTGGTAAATGTGCACCTGGACGAGCGACAATTACTTTTTGACCAGCATCAACGTTTGGAGCACCACAAATAATTTGTTGTGGCTCAGCTTCACCAACATCCACTTGGCAAATATTTAATTTATCAGCTTCTGGATGTTTCTCTTTTGAAACGACATAGCCGACAACAATTTTATCCATTCCGTTAGCACGATCAATTACTGCATCTACTTCAATTCCAGAGCGCGTAATTTTTTCAGCTAACTGTTCAGACGTTAAATCCTGTGCACTTACATAATCTTTTAACCATTCTAATGATACTAACATTTTTTATCCTCCTTACGCCTCTGTTCGCTCAAATTGTGATAAGAAACGTGTGTCACTCGTATAGAAATGACGAATATCGTCGACACCATATTTCAACATTGCGATACGTTCAGCACCAATACCGAATGCAAAGCCTGACACTTTCTTCGGATCATAGCCAGCCATTTCAAGTACATTTGGATGCACCATACCAGCTCCTAAAATTTCAATCCAACCTGTACCTTTACATACGTTACAGCCAGAACCACCACATTTGAAGCAAGAAATATCCATTTCAACAGATGGCTCTGTGAATGGGAAGAAACTTGGTCGAAGTCGAATTTCGCGGTCTCCACCGAACATTTTTTTCGCTAATGTATCAAGCGTACCTTTAAGGTCACTCATGCGAATATTTTCACCAATCACTAACCCTTCAATTTGCATGAATTGGTGTGAGTGTGTAGCATCATCATTGTCACGTCGGAATACTTTCCCTGGACAAATAATGCGAATTGATTCACCTTTCTTCTCTTCCATCGTGCGAGCTTGCACAGGAGAAGTATGCGTACGTAATAATATTTCCTCGGAAATATAGAACGAATCTTGCATATCACGGGCAGGGTGTCCCTTCGGTAAATTCAGTGCCTCAAAGTTATAATAATCCTTTTCCACTTCCGGACCTTCTGCAACTTCATAGCCCATACCGATAAATAAATCTTCAATTTCTTCAATAACACGTGTTAACGGATGACGATTGCCAACTTTAATTTCACGGCCAGGTAAAGTGACATCAATCGACTCACTTGCTAATTTTTTAGCAATTGCTGCTTCCTCTAACAAAGTTACCTTTTCCTCTAATACAGCAGTTACATTTTCACGAACCGTATTGACTAAGGCACCCATTTTCGGGCGTTCCTCAGCTGATAATTTCCCCATACCTTTTAATAAATCAGTGATAGGTCCTTTTTTCCCTAGATATGCTACTCGCACATCATTTAATTCCTTTAAATTTGCTGCCGCTTCAATTTTAGCAAGTGCTTCTTGCTCTAATTGCTTTAATTGCTCTTCCATGTAATAAACCCTCCTTGATTAAATCAATTTCGCCTTGGCGTAATCGCGTCCGGATTTTGAATTGTGCCCAGGCCTGCAGATGTTTTTTGTGCGAAAGCGCAGTGCTAACGTAGCGTCAGCAACACGAGGGCCGACACGATGTCGGTCATTTCGGTAATGCCATAGGACGTGGCGTTTTTACCGATGCAGGTCAGTCAGCCGTTTTCGCAGGATGCGAAGATTTTTAGGCTAACATCCTTAAATTCATTCCTTTGAAAATCCGTGATATCCGCCGGAGGCTTTATCTTCATTCAGCAGTTTTTTGAACACCAGCTGAAAAGGAACCACATCCGCATTTATCTCACCACCTTCCAAGGTGGGAGCCTTCTGTACCTGTCGCTACGCTTTCGGTACATAAAACATTTGTAGCTGACGTTTCACTTTCGCTCAAAAAGATTTGCTGAATGAAGATAAATGCCGATACTTCGATGGCACAAAAAAACTCGCCCCTAAAAAAGGGACGAGGACATATTCGCGGTACCACCCTAGTTATTGCAAGGCAAACTCCTCACAATCACTTCATTGACATAACGACTAGATTAAAGCCGGCAAACCTTTACAGCATTTCGCTGGTCCCGGTAGCTGCTCGCGAGATGAATTCAAAACTGCATTGGTACGGCGCTGGCTCTCAATCTCCGGCCTACGCTCCCTGTTGTCCATTCACAATCTTTACTACTTCCCGGTCAAAGCATTTAGTATTCATAATATACATTTTACATGTGATTATACAATACTATACCAATTCAAATCAAGAGCCATGTGCCTATTGCCATCGATAAAAATGGTTCTAACGGCAATTTTTAGGCCCATCACCATAACGTGTGGTTGATTTCCGTTCCGACTGAGCGCTTTGTTGCTGCCGCTTCGCTTTCGCACAGTTAAAACATTTGTTGCTGCCGCTTCGCTTTCGCACAGTTAAAACATTTGTTGCTGCCGCTTCG
>NZ_JBHURE010000045.1:0-14574 GCF_042674095.1 Lysinibacillus sp. NPDC056959
CCGCAACCAAAATGGTCCCGTGGTGTAGCGGTTAACATGCCTGCCTGTCACGCAGGAGATCGCCGGTTCGATCCCGGTCGGGACCGCCATTTTTTAAAAAATATGGGTCAGTAGCTCAGTTGGTAGAGCATTAGATTGAAGCTCTAAGTGTCGGCGGTTCGATTCCGTCCTGACCCACCATATTTTTTTGCCGGTGTAGCTCAGTTGGTAGAGCAACTGACTTGTAATCAGTAGGTCGTGGGTTCGACTCCTATCGCCGGCACCATGATTTTCCCGGAGGGGTAGCGAAGTGGCTAAACGCGGCGGACTGTAAATCCGCTCCTTAGGGTTCGGCGGTTCGAATCCGTCCCCCTCCACCAGTTTTTTCATAGGGGCATAGTTTAACGGTAGAATAGAGGTCTCCAAAACCTTTGATGTGGGTTCGATTCCTACTGCCCCTGCCAATTAATTAATTTCATGGCGGTTGTGGCGAAGTGGTTAACGCACCTGATTGTGGTTCAGGCACTCGTGGGTTCGATTCCCATCAGTCGCCCCATTTAATTTAAAACAATAAAAAATATAGTAATATGGCGGTTGTGGCGAAGTGGTTAACGCACCTGATTGTGGTTCAGGCATTCGTGGGTTCGATTCCCATCAGTCGCCCCATTTATATATTTAACTTTTGGGGTATAGCCAAGCGGTAAGGCAACGGATTTTGATTCCGTCACGCCCTGGTTCGAATCCAGGTACCCCAGCCATTTATTGCGGAAGTAGTTCAGTGGTAGAACACCACCTTGCCAAGGTGGGGGTCGCGAGTTCGAACCTCGTCTTCCGCTCCAATTATTATGGCGGCATAGCCAAGTGGTAAGGCACAGGTCTGCAACACCTTTATCACCGGTTCAAATCCGGTTGCCGCCTCCATAATTTATTTCTTAATCGGATTTTCCGATTTTTTTTATCTCCATTATGCCGGTGTGGCGGAATTGGCAGACGCGCACGACTCAAAATCGTGTTCCTTTGGAGTGTCGGTTCGACCCCGACCACCGGTATCATATTTAGTAAAGAATCCTTGATATACAAGGGTTCTTTTTTTATTGTAGTAAATTTGTAGAAACATTTAAGATCCACTCAAAATCTATTTTGATTTGAGTGGATTTTTTTATAGCATCATGGATTGTTTATATTCATTAAAGAATGTTTAACAATATTCGTCTAAAATTCTTTTATATCATATAGGTACTTAAAATTTCAAATAAATCAATTCTCAAAATATGAACGAAAGCCAGCAAAGATTGATTTGTATACTTTTATAAAGAGTGATAGAGTTAATAACTACTAAAAGAGCTTTTTTCAAAATATTGAAGATGATAGGAATGATAGCTCTAAACTGAACGAAATTAAGAATTATACAGATTAAGTAGTTTAGAGAGATGTTTAATCATATTGATTGGAAACAAACAATGATATAGGGAACCTAAGAACTGATGGAAAGGAGAATTTACAATGATAAAGAGTGGCAAAAAGGCAAATAGTAAGGCACTTACTGTTATTCTAATGTTGTTGGTAATAATGTTCTTTGTAGTACCATCGAGCAATGCATTCTTTGTTAATAAAATGATGATAGATGATAACAATAGCGAACGTATAAAGGTGACTGCCTCAAATTTAGTTATACCAACTAGAGATAGTATTATAAGCGATGGTTATCCAATAAATGAAGATGGGCAAACGTATGGTCCTAATATGGAAAACTTAATGCTTGTTGAACCTGAATTAATGTTGGCAGAAGGTGAGAACGGTGAATTAGGATATATTTATCAGCCTGATGGCATATCTTCGCCAAATAAGGTAGATGAATATAATAAATCATTTAAAAAATCGACGCCATTATATTTACATGATGGTAAAACGATTATTGGTACATTTTATTTTTATTAGTATTTATATAAATAGAGTCCAAGATTCTAATAGCTAACATTGTAATTTAGATAATTTTACGTAGTCGCTTTCCAATCCTGAAAAACTTACAAAAGAAAAAGTATAAGCAATGTCTCTGAGTGATGTTATTGCTATTATGACAGGAGGTAAATTATGAAAAAAATGGATTTTAAACAAGTGTCATAAATCGAGATGCTATACCAGATTTATACTTATTCGTTTTACACTATTTGAAATAAATAAAGCTTCAATCGTATGTCTCACTCATATAAATATTTGTTAATGGCTCTCGTGCTTTTTTGTTTAGGGGAATTACATCTGGTTGTGTTTTCTATACTATCTAAAGCAAATCGCTCACCTTACCGTTCACTATTCTAACATCACTTTTATTTAATACTACAAATTCAGATAAACGTATACCAGTATTTAGTTGTGTAGTCTTTTTCGCTACTTTAGCGTAGTAGTATGGTTAATTTATTGTAGGAAAAGACATAATGCCTGTTAAGTAGCATTTTCGAAGAATAGAGAGGGTATGATTATGAACAGACACTTTTTTATTGCAGTTCCACTTCCTTCAGACATTAAAGCAGCTCTTCATGTGAGATGTGAAAAAATGAAAACAGACTATCATTTTAAACGATGGGTTCATCAGGAAGATTTTCACATCACTTTGGCTTTTTTAGGTCATGCGGATGAAGAGCAATTACAGGATGTAATTGCTGAAACGAGGAAAAATCTTCTGAATGTTTCTCCATTCGAATTAAAAATTCAGGGGTTCAATACTTTTGGGAGAAAAGAATATCCAAGAATTTTATGGGTTGATCTGCTCGAATCTCAGCAATTAAATGTTGTGCAAGAAATAGTATACGAAGACTGTATGAAGGTTGGATTTGAATTAGATAAGAAGCCCTTTGTCCCCCATATAACTGTTGCAAGAAAGTGGGATGAAGCATGCGGGAAAATTCCGTTCGAGGCATTGATGGAAGGAAATTTTCAGCTTCCAAAATTTCTAGTAGAAGAAGTGGTTTTTTACGAATCAAAAATAGAGGAAACGCCAAAATATTATAAAAAGGCTGTCATTCGTTTAGATGGCCAATAGATCGGTCAAAAGCCTACTACTATAATAATGACTCATATTACACTCAGCTCGTAACCTAAAAGAAAAGGTTTATGAGCTTTTTTTTGCTGAAAATATTTTGTTTTTAATAATTAGTTCATCTTCCGTTCATTTAAGGAGTTTATGCTAAGGATGTAAAAAGGAACGGAGGAGTTAACGATGAATCTTGCGTGGAAAGAAATTAAGAAAAATAAAGTAAGATTTTTAATATTAGGGTCAATTGTTTTTTTAGTTAGTTTATTAACTTTTATTATTTCTGGTTTGGCGAACGGACTGTCTCAAGATAATGCCGCTCTAATTAAGGATTTACCACAAGGTCAATTTTATATGAATGGGGATGCAGATCAAACATATAATCTGTCAAAAATAGATAGTCGTACACAAAATGAAATATTGAGCAAAGAAAAAGATGCAGTAGCTTTTTCATTACAAATGGGCTTTTTAAATGATCAGGACGATAAGCAGCAAAGCGTTGCCTTTGTTACATCGACCGATTCAGCGTTATTTGAAAATGTGGAACATGAGGAAGTCATATTAGACAGCTCAATGAAAGATAAAGGAATTAAAGTAGGAGATACATTAACGAATAATCTATTTGGTGGCAAGTTTGTAGTAAAGGGATTTGTCGACCAAAAGAAATATAGTCATGCACCTGTTGCCTACATTAATAAAGAGGATTATAAAGAAATTTACCGTGTGGATGAAATGCAGATGATTTTCCTACCAGACGGAGATTCTTCAAAAGAATTTACTGGATTAGAATCATTTTCAAATAAAGAATTTCTTAACACAATCCCAAGCTATAACGCAGAACAAATGTCTTTGAATATGATTGTTTGGTTTCTAGTAGTCATTAGTGGGATGCTGTTCGCCATCTTCTTCTATATGATGAATGTCCAAAAAATCGGCTTATATGGAATTTTAAAGGCGGTTGGTTTGAAAACAAGTAAGTTATTCAAAATGATATGGACACAGATGGCCATCATTACAGTTATTTCACTTGTTTTATCTGTAACCTTTAGCCAGGCCTTTAATCTGATAGCGCCAAAAGGAATGCCATTTACTTTAACGATTGCGACAACAACGCAATTATCGATCGTATTCCTAATTATTGGATTTGTAGGCGCTACAATTTCAGCATTCCAAATTAAAAAAATTGAACCATTACAAGCGATACAGCAAGGAGAGGCTTAATATGACTTTATTTAAAATCGATGAAGTTAGAAAAACGTTTACGAATGGCGAGGTAGAGGAGGAAATACTTAAAGGGATAGATCTTTCATTAAAAGAAGGAGAAATAACTGCATTGGTAGGTGCATCTGGTTCCGGTAAAAGTACACTTTTGACAATTGCCGCAGGACTTCAGCCTGCAACAGATGGATATGTTATATTTGAAGGAAAAAACCTGTCTATTATGAACGCTGAGGAGGTTCGAAAAGTACGAGCAAGTGAATTTGGGTTTGTCTTTCAATTTGCACACCTCGTACCTTTCCTTACAGTTGAGGAACAGCTGCTACTAATGCTAGATGTTTCTGAATCAAAATTAAAGAAACAGGAACAAAAAAATGAAGTTAATCGATTACTAAAATTAGTTGGGATGGACCATCGGAAAAATTCTTATCCTTCTTCATTGTCAGGAGGGGAGAAGCAACGTGTTGCCATTGCTCGTGCGATCATTCATAAACCGAAAGTTCTATTCGCAGATGAACCAACTGCAAGCTTAGATTCACAACGATCAAAAGAGGTTATGTTCCTAATTAAGGATTTAACTAAAACGTTAAACATTACAACTTTAATGGTGACCCATGATGAAGAGATGCTTGCTTTTACGGATCGTATTATAAAAATGAGCGATGGTGTCATTTTGCATGATGTTATTTTGATCGAGTAGTAGAAAGCCACAACCACAGCTTTTTGATGGTTGTGGTATTTTTTTTGAATCAATGGATGATTTCAGTCTAGGCGCAAATTACGAAATATTTTTAAAAGCCTAGTGTTAAGTTACCAAATCGATAAACGAAAGCAGCATATTGTAGAAGGAAAGGAGGAGGTGATTTGAAATGACGTTTGTTATTGCCTTAATAATTGTATTAGTAGGGTTAATAGCGGGATTCCAATTAAGCGAAGGACGGTCAGAAAAAGGGAGATATATCATTTGGGGTATCATTATAATGATTGCGTTTGCACCATTTTTATCATATTTAATTGGCGTATTGTATGGAGTATTGGTTAGAAATGGTTGGGCAGCATCGATTATGATGGTTTTATTTCCTATAATTTTTATCATAGGTCTTATTATTTTACTCTTAGGTATTTATAAGAAAAATGAAGAAGAGCATAATAACTAGCTACTTGTCTCTTAAAAGGGGTTAATTCGTTCAGTGTTTTTGTTATCTAAATTAGAAAGGTAAAAAGCCGCGACAATCCTAGAATTGTTTTTGAGATGAAGTGTAAATAAAAATCCAGCGAAGGAGACATATGCCTTCGTGTCCAACATCCTATTTTTTCCCCTGATGCGGATCATGCCTTGCCGACGGAAAAGTATAGCGGTTTTTTACCATCTGGAAGAAAGCTTTTACATTAAGTATTTATGTTATTCGAGCTTTTCGGCTTACTTTACAGACCATTCTCATTAATGCTCAAATAGCATTGTTAATAATATCTAAAAAAGTATATTATGAGTAATAGAGAAAGGGAGGGAAAGAAATGAAACAAATGTTGAAAATAGTATGTACACTGTTATTAGCTGTTTGGTTAATACCGACTGAAAGTGTATATGCAGCGAGTTTCAAAGATGTGCCCAAGGATGATACATTGATAACTGAAATTGATTACCTAGTGGAAAAAGGAATTATTAATGGCTATCCTAATAACCTATTTAAACCAAATACATATGTAACGAGAGCACAGGTAGCTGTCATGCTAACACGTGCTTTAGGATTGCAAACGACGGATGTCAAAGATCTAAAGTATCAGGATGTACCTACTACATATCCTTACTATAAAGAAATTGCGACAGTGCAAAATGCTAGAATTTTCGATTCTGCACAGAAATTTAATCCGAATGCAACTCTTTCAAGAGGGGACATGGCAATTGTGTTGCAAAGAGCATTTAAAATAAAGGGATCTGAGACAAGCTATTTTACAGATGTTTCAGCTAAAACAAGAGGCTATAAGGAAATCTCAGCAATTTCTAGTAATAATATAACAAAAGGATATGATGATGGTTCATTTAAGCCCAATCAACCTTTAACGCGCGCTCATTTTTCAGCATTTTTAGCTCGTGCATTAACGCTAACGAATCCGAATCTAATAAAAGATAAGGCGTATGACTACACGTATTCGCATTATTCGTTGAAAGACAAAAAAAAGTATACATTAAACTATCAGTATAGTCATTATGACGATAAGAATGATGTGTGGACAATAACTGATTTGAATTCGGAAAAGTTTTTTGATGAAGAGCTTTTATTTAGCGTGAGCGAGGCTTATGCTCAAGTAATTGCCAGCTCTGAAAGTATGCATTACGATTTTCATTTGGATTTACCCCTTAGAATTGGTGTAATTCAACATGAGAATGGTGGCGTGGAAAGTTCAGGAACCCGAATTACAGTTAAAACAATAGATGGTACTATCCAAGCAGGTGGTGTCAATTATAATAATGTAATTGTTCTAGAAGAAAAGTCCATATACAGTGATGGAGTTTCAACATATTACTTTGTCGATGGTATCGGTTTAGTTAAGGAGCTTTACAATGATGTTGTTATTTATGAGTTGCTTGAACGTACAGCCAATTAAATGTTAGCCACAGGAAAAGCAAGTCTCCTATGAATGAGGAGGCTTGCTTTTTGTCATGAAGCATCTAATCTAATGTAATATGAAAAAAACGATGAAGTGCTTGTCGCCAATCCTTTTCGTTATGAGTTGAATAGGTCGTTAAGGATTGTCCCTCGTAGATTCGGAATTCATTGTTAAGCATTGTGTGTCGTCCGCGAGGGGTGCGAATCATAGCAATTTTATTTTTTTGTTTAGAAAGTCTTGGCGCAAACTTTGCGTCGTTAGCGTCATCGAAAAAACTATATAGTAAACGCCAATCGTGTTTTGTTTGTTCGTATAGCATCCAGCCGTTCACTTCATCTCGTTCAATTTTATAAAGTTCATTACCTTCACGGTGTTGATGCCCAGCTATTAGTGGCACTGGTTTACAAGGAGCTACTGCACCTACCCCAACATCTGAAATATATGATTGACCAGCAAAGTGGACAAGCAATAGCTGGTGCATAGGCACATCCTCAACAGGAGTATCTGCTTCAACATTGCGCCAAAACTGTGCATAGCGATTGGTTACAGAAAAGCCAAGCTCGCGAAGTAGCCAACTAAATAAAATATTTAGTTCAAAGCAATTGCCTCCACGATGTTGAATAATAATTTTTTGAAAAAGGTCAGGGATAGCGAAGGAGATGCCATTTTTCAAGGCAACATCTAGGTTCTCATAAGGAATTATATGTAGATGTCTCGTTTGGAGCTGACCAAGTAGCTTAATGGAGGGCTCTAAAGATCCTTGAAATTGAATAAGCTTTAAATATTGCTGTATTTGTGAATTCATAAATCGCCTCCCTCCTTATTAAATAACATAACCGAAATGGCTTAAGAATACACGTAATTATTAGTAAGAAAATAATAGAAAAATAGGTAAATAACTTGTAAAATTAAAATATTAGCTACTATAAGAATAATATTCCCTATTAGTTTAGTTAATAATAATGATTGTAAGGTAGGTATACGAATGACAAGCGAAATTAAATGCGAAATGAAATGGATAGAAGTAAATTCATACGATGAAATGAGCGAAGTAGCAGCGGATATTTTCACTAAACAATTACAAGCAAAGCCAGCAAGTATTTTAGGATTAGCAACTGGTGGTTCTCCTGTAGGAATGTATAAGGAATTAGTGAAACGCCAACAAGCTGGAAATATTTCTTTTAACGACGTAATCACTTTTAACCTAGACGAATATGTAGGTCTCGACCAATCAAGTCCCGCAAGTTATTGGACATTTATGCATGAGAACTTATTCAATCATGTAGATATTAAGGAAGAAAATATACATTTACCAAATGGCAAGGCAGAAAATTTAGATGCAGAGTGTGTCGCTTATGATGCTCGAATCAAGGAAGCGGGAGGCATTGACCTTCAGCTATTAGGCATCGGGGTTAACGGACATATTGGCTTTAACGAACCGGGCACATCTTTCGAATCTCTGACTAATATCGTAGAGTTAACAGAATCTACACGCACAGAAAATGCCATCTATTTTGATGATTCTAAGGATGTACCGACGCACGCTATTACAATGGGCATTCAATCTATTATGAATGCCAAAGAAATCGTCCTGATTGCATTTGGTGAGAAAAAATTAGAGGCTATGGAAAAATTAAAAAGTGGGTTCATCACTGAAGATTTCCCAGCAAGCCAATTATTAAACCATCCAAATGTAACGATTATTTACGGCGGAACAAAATAGAAATGAAGCGTTAAGCGTAGACTTTAGTTTATTTGAAGTCTGCGCTTATTTTATTGGATTCGAAGGGACGGGGATAGGAACCAGAGCGATGGAAAGAAGAGTCAAGGAGACGGATAGAAATGATGGCGACGGAAAGAAGGGCCAAAGCGACGGATAGAAATCAGAGTGACGGAAAGAGGGGCCGAAGCGACGGATTGAAAGGCGAGAGAGACGGATAGAATCGACAAAGCGATGGATAGAGAAGCCCAAGCCGTGGATAGACTCGCCAAGATCGTGGATAGAACCTTCGCAGAGACGGATAGAATTAGAAACAAAAAAAGGTGAGTATTCACCCGGACATTTAAAGATTATAGGCACTAGCTTCGCCACTAATCAATGCTACAATATTATCTATATGCTAGAATGAGAAAAACAATAGGAGGGGTTAGGGTGAAAAGAACCGTACAACGTTTAGAAAAGGGCGATACAGTTGGTCTTGTGGCTTTATCAAGTCAAGTAGAGCCCGAAAAGTTAGGAGATGCAATAGCCTTTCTTGAAGAGTTAGGCCTTAACTATATAATTGGGGATACGCTTCAGACAAAGCACGATTATCTGGCAGGTAGTGATGAAGAGCGTCTGGCTGACTTTCATGAGATGGTGAGAAATCCAGAGGTGAAGGCAATTTTTTGTGTTAAGGGGGGCTATGGCGCTGCTCGAATTGCGGAAAAGATTGACTACGGATTACTTGAGGAAAATCCGAAAATCTTCTGGGGCTTCTCTGATCTTACATATTTACATTGCGCGATTAATGAATATGCTAATTTAGTGACGTTTCATGGACCGCTCCTTATGTCTGTAGATAGAATAGATGATGTATCAAAGAAAATGTTTTTACAGTTATTTTCACCGATGGAATTACAATATACGGAGGATATTGCCCCGTTAACAACGATTGCACCTGGTGTTGCTCGTGGTCAGATTATTGGTGGCAATTTACGTCGTCTTGTTAATACAATAGGTACTAAATTTGAAGTGCGCACGGAAGGTAGAATTTTATTGATTGAGGAGCTAGCGGAGACGATTCCTCATATTGATTCTATGCTACAGCAATTAAAACAAGCGAGAAAGCTTGAGCAATTAGTAGGTGTTATGATTGGTTCCTTTACACAAACTGAAGCGGATGAAGCGGCACTGTATACTTTAATGAAGGACTATTTTGCGGATTTAGGCGTTCCAGTTGTAGCCGGCTTTAAAATCGGCCATGAAGCAACGAATATTGCTATTCCATTAGGAGTAGATGCCATTTTAGATGCACAGGAAAAGGTATTGAAGATTTTGCCTGGTGTGCATTAAAAGAACGCTCAGCACTTTATATTGTGCTGAGCATTTTACTGTAAGGTTATTAATAAGGCTCTGCGTTATGACCTTTATCCACAGCGTCTTGAGGCGCTTTATCACCATCAATATTGCCAAGTGGCTTTGATGAAGAAGAATCATTCTGAGCTTTTTGTAACCCTTCTTTTAACAAGCGACCATACTCCTCGTCTGCTTCCTCCGCTAATGCGATCATCGCCTCTTGAATGGCAATATTACAGACAGCTAAATCACGAATTAAGTTTTCAAGCAGTTCATCTCGCTCCCATTGCTCAAAATTGCGATAGGTTTCTCCAGCTTGCTTCGTATTACTTTGACGATCAATGGATTCACGAACGAGATTGCCTTCCACATGTGGTGTATGTTCCTTAGCCGTTTGGGTAGCTTCCTTTAATCCATTTAACATCGAAGGCTCATAGTTAATATGAGGATTTTGGCCAGGAGATAAATCACGCTTATACATCATTTGACCACCGTTTTGATTGGTTGCCACTCGTTTTTTAGGAGCATTGATAGGGAGTTGTAAATAGTTTGCACCTACACGATGACGCTGTGTATCAGAATAAGAGAAGGTACGACCTTGTAGCATTTTATCGTCCGAAAAATCCAATCCGTCCACTAGCACACCTGTACCGAAAGCGACCTGTTCAACCTCAGCAAAATAATCTTCTGGATTTTTATTTAACACCATCTTACCAACTGGATACCACGGGAATTGATCATTAGGCCAAAGCTTCGTATCATCTAACGGATCAAAATCAAGCTCTGGATGTGGTCCATCCTCCATAATTTGGACGTTAAGCTCCCATTCAGGATAATCCTCATTTTTAATCGCATCGTATAAATCCTGTGTGGCATGATTGAAGTTTTTCTTTTGGATTTCTTCTGCCTCTTTTTGTGTTAAGTTTTTAATGCCCTGTAAAGGTTCCCAATGATATTTTACAAGGACAGCTTTGCCTTCACTATTGACCCATTTATACGTATTGACGCCAGAGCCTTGCATCATTCGATAATTAGCAGGAATACCCCATGGTGAATAAATGAATGTCACCATATGGAAGGATTCTGGTGAGCTTGCACAAAAATCAAAAAAGCGTTCAACGTCCTGGATATTTGTAATCGGATCAGGCTTAAAAGCGTGAATCATATCAGGGAATTTCATAGCATCGCGGATAAAGAAGATTTTTAAATTATTGCCGACTAAATCCCAGTTTCCATCCTCTGTATAGAATTTTACAGCAAAGCCTCGTGGATCACGTAATGTCTCTGGTGAATGACCACCATGAATAACTGTTGAGAAGCGCACAAAAACAGGCGTCTGCTTACCCTTATCCTGAAATACTTTTGCCCTTGTATACTTAGAAATAGGATCATTCCCGACAACACCGTATGTCTCAAAATAGCCATGTGCCCCTGCACCACGTGCATGAACAACACGCTCAGGAACTCTTTCCCGGTCAAAGTGACTTATTTTTTCTATAAAATCATAGTTTTCAAGGGTTGCAGGACCTCGATTACTGACAGTTCGTATATTTTGATTGTTAGTAATAGGATGTCCCTGTCGATTTGTCAAAGTTTTATCATGTTCGTTTGTGGAATCGTGTTGTTTTGTCATTGTATAACTCCTTCCTTTGGATATAGTCATTCTGTCCATGCTGGGGGAGAACTAGACATGAAAAACCTCATACTCACGAGATGAGTGAGAGTTAAAGAAAGTTAATTATCAAAATATGCTTAGAAATTTGAAAATGTTGATTTGACTACTTTGATATTCATGTTAGTTTTTTTAAAACCTAGATATTAACTAGTGAGGGAGATGTATAAAGCAAGTGATACATCTAGCTTTCTATTGGTTGGAAACAGATTAATCTTTAAAATAGTTTGTTTATGTTCATTTAAATGGATTATCAAAATATGTTCATATAAATGGATTATCAAAATATGTTCAAAAACCTGAAAAGATTGATTTTAAATATATAGAAATTAATGCTATTGTTTTTAACAAGCTTGGAATAAGGGCCGTCACGGAGAAAGGAAGAAATACACGATATTATGGGAAGAATCAAATTTTTAGATGGTTTTAGAGGAATTGCTGTTTTGTTGATTATATTTTTCCATATGGAAATTCTAGAATTGGGATTAGCTGGTCCTGAATTATTCTTTGTTTTATCTGGTTTTATTATTTCTCTTTTACTGATTAAGGAATTTGATGATACAAATAAAATTAATTTCAAAAGCTTTTTCATTCGAAGGATTTCAAGAATACTACCTCCATTAATTATTTGTACGATAGTAACATTAATTTTGTTCGTTAATTTTCCATTAACGACAATTCAAGATAAAGTATTTTCCCAAGCTTTCTTTTCATCTTTAGGTGTCGTAAATTTCTATGAATTATTCCATAGTGCTGGTTATTGGGAACAGGGAGTAAAGTCCCCTCTACTTCACTTATGGTCAATTTGTATCGAAATACAGTTTTATCTTATTTGGCCGTTTGTTATGTATCTACTGCTAAAAAAGAAAGAAGATAAAACAATAGATAAAAAAAGAATGTTATTTTTTTTATTAGTACTGTTCTCCGTATTAGTAGGGATCACATATTTTTATAGTATCAATTATAGTTTTGATTTTCTATACTATAATACATTGACACGTATATCTTCATTTGTAGTAGGAAGTGTCATAAGTGTTTTGGTTTTTAAGAGAGAAAAGACATCAAAAAAGCTAAATCAATTTTTAATTTTGTTTGTCTTGATATCTTTAGGATACCTAACTTATTTCTTTGAATTAAACAATATCAACTTATTCCGAGGATATATTGCTTTATACTGTGTAATATTTGGAATAGGAATATACTTATTAAGTATTACTCATTTTAAATTTAGTGATTATTTGTTAGCTAACAAGTTTATTTTATTTATCGGAAAAATCAGTTATTCTTTATATTTAATTCACATGCCTGTGATTGTTTTTATTTCCGCTAATAACCTTTTTGATTGGTTTGGGATCACTTTAGATAGCCCTATTAAGTTAGCTATTATTCAACTAACAATTTCTATAACTCTGGCTACAATGCTATATTTTATAGTAGAGAGCAAGATCAAAATAAGAAATGCCTATATAGCAACCTTTGTTGTACTGGGGTTTCCAGCTCTAACATTTGGAATTCAAAAAAATCCAGAGGTAATCTATAAATTTACTTCTAGTGAGAAACAAATAGAGGAAAACTGGATAAATCCTGACCCATATATTACAGAATACGGAGAAGAAGCAGTGTTATTTATTGGAGATTCTTGGTCTAATAGAAATGCTTTTGGGTTACATTTAGCTCAAGAAGCTAATGAGGACTATCCTTATAAAATATTAGCATATGGAGTCGGCGGTGGGAGTATTATGAATCCTGATTATACAATTAATTGGGAAAATCCAGATGATCCTGTTTATCAAATAAGGTCATATGAAGAATACCTTACTTACTGGCAAACAGCAATTGATACGTATCATCCAACAAAAGTTGTTATCTCATATGGGCAAGCAGACCAAGCAAGAGAAGTTATTGATGGGAAAGAGATGCGAGTTGGAGATGCAGAATTTGATGGGCGATTTGTCGAACAATATCAAAAATCAATTGATTTTTTCTATGAAAATAATATTAAAATCTATCTTACTAATGTAGTTAATAATGCACATACGAAAAGCAATATATCAGAGAATCAGTTATCTGATGCAATGAACAATAATATCACTGAAGTAGTGAAAAATAATAAAAATAAAGTAACATTATTAGATTTAAATAACTACTTAGGAGATGAAAAATCTCTATCGCCTTATGTAATTGATGGTATCTCTATTTACGATGAAACAAATCACACGTCTTATGAAGGTTCACATTATGTGGGTAAATGGCTATTGGAAGAAATAAATGATAAATAATAACATATTTTTAGATAACTAGAAGGTGCTTTAATAAAAACTACTAGTACGGCCACCGAAAAATTCCAAAGTAGATAAGTCTAAAGGAATACTATATCAATACTTTCGGAGCAAATTTGGATAAGGACTGATGTTATAAATTTTATGCCATGTACCATACAAAATTAAATGGTTGGTCTTGTATGGCTGTATGATACCATTTTACATTTTAATCAACATGATGAGCTTGTACAATATATACCGCTGGAAGCTACCGACTATTGTGATACATTGTATCAAATTTGTTCGGATGGACAGGTAATCTGATGAGGACGAAATGAAAGATTTTTTTGATTTAAATATATATTGAAATGAAATAATAGTTTGATTTAGGTATAAAATAGATCCTTTTATATAGAATAGCATAGTGTAAGTTATCCAAGAGTGTTCTTTATTATTATTGAAACACCTTGGATTTTTTATCTTAACCTACCACAAATTATTGATAATTTAATTTTAGGAAGAATATACGATGTGAAGATAAGGGGTATAGTTAATTAAAGTGACTGTTACTGTATTAAACTACTGTGTATTAATATTCAAAGAGTAGGAGTCATTGTACCGTATGGAATTAAGATTACAACAACTTATACATTTAAACCAGCTAATAGTTTGTCAATAATTTTCTGTTAAAAGTTTAATAGGCACGTGCTATACTAAAAAGTGCATGACAAATAACCTTCCTAAAGTT
>NZ_JBHURE010000046.1:0-14494 GCF_042674095.1 Lysinibacillus sp. NPDC056959
GTCACACCCGTTCCCATACCGAACACGGAAGTTAAGCTCTTTAGCGCCGATGGTAGTTGGGGGCTTCCCCCTGTGAGAGTAGGACGTCGCTAGGCGCAAAAAGTCGCTGCTGATAATCTCAGTAGTGGCTTTTTTTTTATATCCAGAAGAATATTAAATAAAAGCAATATATAAAGGAGACATTTCACCAATTACTTGGTTAAAATGTCTCCTTTCTTTATTTTATACAGTTGCAGCTCGTAGCTCTATACGACGAATCTTCCCAGAAGTTGTTTTTGGTAGCTCATCGATAAAGACAATGCTTCGAGGATATTTATAAGGTGCTGTTAATGCTTTAACATGCTCCTGTAGTTCTTTTGTTAACTCGGCCTCATCACGATCTTTGAAGCCTTCTCGTAAGATGACAAAGGCTTTAACAATATGTCCTCTAATTTCATCTGGTGCTGCGACTACAGCACATTCTTGTACAGCTTCATGTTTATTTAAAGCATCCTCTACCTCAAATGGTCCAATTGTATAGCCTGATGAAATAATGATGTCATCTCCTCGGCCTTCAAACCAGAAGTAGCCGTCTTCATCGCATTTAGCTTGGTCACCAGTAATATACCAATCTCCACGGAAGGCTGCTTGTGTACGTTCAGGCTCACGATAGTACTCTTTAAATAGAGCAGGAGATGATTTATGTACCGCAATATCTCCAACTTCGCCAATTGGTGCCTCGTTACCCTCATGATCAATGATACGAACAATATTGCCTGGAGTAGGAACACCCATTGAACCAGGACGTAATTCAGAATTTACGAGCGTGCCGATTAATAAAGTATTTTCCGTTTGGCCATAGCCATCGCGCACTTTAAGACCAAAGTTGTTCATAAATGTTTCGATGACTGGTCGATTTAACGGTTCACCAGCAGAAACAGCGCTACGTAGTGAAGATAGATTATAGTCTATTAAATTATCAAGCTTCGCCAAAATGCGATATTCTGTTGGAGTACAGCATAATACATTGACTTTCTCATCTTGAAGCAGTTGAAGGTATGTTTTTGCATCAAATCCTCCATGGTATACAAATGCAGTAGCGCCCAGCATAATAGTCGATAAAAATGGACTCCAAATCCATTTTTGCCACCCTGGAGCTGCTGTAGCCCAAACTAGATCACCTTCACGTACACCAAGCCATTGAGAAGCCGCGGTTCTAATATGCGCATATCCCCAACCGTGTGAATGAACAGCTCCTTTTGGTTTACCAGTCGTGCCTGATGTATAAGAAAGAAATGCCATATCATCTCTTTTCGTCGCAGCTGCTTTAAATGTATCTGGCTGTGTACTAGCCAATTCATTTAAAGACGTCCAATCACCTGTAGCAGAACCTATAACTAATTTATTATTTAAAGCTTCTACTGAAGAAGTAATACGATCTACTTCACTAGTAAACACTTCATAGGCAATTACTGCCTTTGCAGAAGAGTGCTCCATACGATACTCTAAATCACTTGCACGTAACATTTCTGAGCATGAAATAGGAACAATTCCAGCCTTTAGACATCCAAGAAAGACAAAATAAGCTTCAGGCAGACGTGGAATAATAACTAATACGCGATCGCCTTTTTGAAGCCCCTTCTTCGTTAAGACATTCGCGTATTGATTCATTTTTTGAACAAGTTCAACATAGGAAACCGTTCGTCGCTCCTGTTGAGTATTTAGCCATCTTATTGCTTGACGATCACTATCTTGAGAAAATTTCTCCAATTCCTCTGTAATATTATAGAATTCTGGTGCAATTAAATCGTTTGTTACCATGTGAACATTCCTCCCCCAAACTAATTTAATAGAAAATTCTTAAAACTATCTTTATTTTATCAATTACAATAATATACAGCAAGAATATACTGTACATAAAATAGAAATATTAGATTTAATAGAGAACTATTAGGTTTTTAGTTAATGCACAGGAATGCTTCGACAAAAAACAAAAAAAATTTTACAATAAGTATTGCATAATTTATAATGCTTGATATAATAATAAATGTACTTGAGAGGTTTTTAAAAACCGAATTGAATAGTATTGTTCCGAAGTAGCTCAGTTGGTAGTAGCACCTGACTGTTAATCAGGTTGTCGCAGGTTCGAGTCCTGCCTTCGGAGCCATTTTTTTGCCCATTTATAATGATGATGTTATACATATAAAAAAAGTACAAAAAAAGTTTAAAAAAGTATTGCATCGAACGTAAAAAAATGTTATTATAATTATTGTCTTGTTCGAGACATCTGAAATGGCCCCTTGGTCAAGTGGTTAAGACACCGCCCTTTCACGGCGGTAACACGGGTTCGAATCCCGTAGGGGTCACCATTTTTAAAGCTTTGTAGTAATGCGAAGGCTTAAAAAGAAAAATAACTGTGAAGAAATAAACACCTGATTCTATGGAGGATTAGCTCAGCTGGGAGAGCATCTGCCTTACAAGCAGAGGGTCGGCGGTTCGAGCCCGTCATCCTCCACCATAATGTGTTATTTCGGAGGGGTAGCGAAGTGGCTAAACGCGGCGGACTGTAAATCCGCTCCTTAGGGTTCGGCGGTTCGAATCCGTCCCCCTCCACCAGTTTTTTTATATATGATTGGGGTATAGCCAAGCGGTAAGGCAACGGATTTTGATTCCGTCATGCCTAGGTTCGAATCCTAGTACCCCAGCCATTTATATTCTTTGAGCCATTAGCTCAGTTGGTAGAGCATCTGACTTTTAATCAGAGGGTCGAAGGTTCGAGTCCTTCATGGCTCACTTTTATAGAATAAAACATATTCAAAAGTGTAACATTAACTACAGATACTAATCTCTTGCTGAAAACAGCAGGAGATTTTTTTATGCTCTTTTTAACTCCTTACCGATCCAGGTACCGAAGTATAATTAATTGTATAAATATTCATATAATTGTTAGGTTGAGCCATGTAGGATCTAGGCTATACAATAGACTTACAAGTTAAAGGGGGTATAAAAAAATGAATAAACTAAATATTTCTATTATTGGAGTGCCGACAGATTATGGGCAAACTCGTAGAGGGGTAGATATGGGTCCGAGTGCCATCCGTTACGCAGGTGTTGTAGAGCGCTTAGAGGCAGTTGGGCATGAAGTACATGATCAAGGGGATATACGTGTTAGTCAAAAAAAAGAAGGTACAATTGTTGATAAACAGTTATTAAATTTAGAGGAAGTTATCGATGTGAGTACATCTTTGGCTAATAGTGTGAGTAAGGCATTGGAACAAAAGGAGTTTCCACTTGTACTTGGTGGCGATCATAGCATTGCTATAGGCACACTAGCTGGGCTTGGTGAGCATTTTAAAAATTTAGGTGTTATTTGGTTTGATGCGCATGCGGACCTTAACACGCCTGAAACGACACCTTCTGGTAATATACATGGCATGCCGTTAGCTGTTAGCATTGGGCTTGGTCATGAACGCTTAGTGAAAATTCGTAATAATGTACCAAAAATTAAACCTGAAAACGTCATTATTATTGGAGCACGTTCCGTAGATCCAGGAGAACGTGAATTAATTAGTCAGCAAGGAATCAAGGTGTATACAATGCATGAGGTAGATCGTCTTGGAATGACGCGTGTAATGGAAGATGCGCTTGCCTATTTAAGAGCGCGTGATATAGATGGCTTGCATTTATCACTTGATTTAGATGGATTAGATCCACTTTATACTCCTGGGGTTGGGACGCCTGTACCTGGTGGGATTACGTATCGAGAAAGCCATTTGGCGATGGAAATGCTTCAGGAATCAGGTATGCTAACATCTGCTGAATTTGTTGAAGTTAATCCGATATTAGATGAAAAGAACAGAACAGCTGATGTTGCAGTAGCATTGATGGGCTCCTTATTTGGTGAAACCTTAGTTTAAAGATATTTGACAAAAAATTGCCTATTGCCACAATGTATAAAAATCTTTTGCTATAATTAATAATAAAATGAAACTTTTCTTATCGATGGGTCGTATAGTATAAGACAGTTGTAAAGGTGGAGAAATCAACACAATGGATGCGTTAGTAAACAAGAGAATAAAACAAGTGCTTAAAGGTGATCAAAACGCATTTGCAGATATTGTGAGTCTCTATCAGCACAAACTGTACCAAGTATGCTATAGGATGTTAGGGAACAAGCAAGAATCTGAAGATATTACACAAGAAGCGTTTGTTCGAGCTTATATGAATTTGCATACTTTTGATCAGAAAAGAAAATTTTCGACGTGGCTTTATCGCATAGCGACAAACCTTTGTATAGACCGAATCCGGAAGAAAAAGCCGGATTATTATTTAGATGCGGAAGTAGCTGGTACAGAAGGGCTTGATATGTATTCGCAGATCGCAGCAGATGACCAGCTACCAGAGGAACAGATCGAGCAAATGGAACTGCAAGACCGCATTCAATATGAGATAGGACGTTTGCCGGATAAATACCGTTCAGTTATAGTATTGAAATATATTGAAGAATTATCATTACAGGAAATTAGCGAGATTTTAGATATGCCTCTTGGAACGGTGAAAACGAGGATTCACCGCGGACGTGAAGCATTACGTAAGCAATTAAACAATCTGTAGGAGGGGGAGCGTCATGAATACTTGTCCAGAGCATATTATAGACTATATCCATGATTATTTAGATGGTGACATTAGTCGTGAGCATGAGCAAGAGTTGAAACGCCATTTGCATACATGCAATGATTGTAAACAATTGATGCAGGAATTAAGTGAAACAATCGCCTTTGTGAAGAGTGCTTCCCACATTACAGCACCTCCGCATTTTGAAGAAGCCGTCATGGCTCGTTTACCGAAACCAAAAAGTCGTGTAGGCATGCAAAAATGGATTCGCCGGCATCCATTCTTTGTGGCAGCAGCAGTTTTTTGTTTATTCATGAGTGCAACTTTACTAGGTAATTTCATGGATGACCAACATTTCTCTGTGACTAAACAACCAAACCTTGTTGTTGAAGGTCAAACGGTTATTGTACCGGAGGGAGAAGTTGTAAAAGGCGACATAGTTGTTAAAAATGGTGATTTAATTGTTGAAGGTGAAGTGGATGGCAATGTTACCGTTATTAATGGACAGTATATGGCATCTTCGGCAGTTGTTTCAGGAAAAATAGAAGAAATTGACGAAGTATTTGAATGGCTTTGGTATACGATTAAAAATTCAGTAAAGTCTGCTGTAACATTCGAGGAGAACCAAGCAACTAAATAACACTCTATACGTCCTAATAAATAGTGCACGTGAGAGGCTGAAAGGTCTACTCTTTTGAGTAGACTTTTTATTTGAAAAAAGTTACATTTGTTAAGAATGTGCTATACTTAAATGTGTATGGATTCGCAATGAAAAGTGGGGGATGCCACGTGCAAATTATCGAACATTTCGCTAATTTAACACCTGTGAATATTGTTATTAACTTATTAGATGTACTGCTCGTATGGTACGTTATTTATAAAATTTTAACCCTCATTAAAGGTACGAAGGCTGTCCAATTATTAAAAGGAATATTCGTAATTATTATTGCGCGCCTTGCTACAGAATTTTTGGGGTTAGAAACGTTAGGGTGGATGTTACAACAAGTTATCGATTTCGGTTTCTTGGCGGTTATTATCATTTTCCAACCTGAAATAAGACGCGGTCTTGAACAAATTGGTAGAGGGAAACTATTCCAACGTTCAATTAATCAAGTTGAGGAAGAACAAACTAGGCTTATTGAGGCGATGAAGAAATCTGTTAGTTATATGGCCAAACGTCGTATAGGGGCGTTAATTTCTATTGAAAAAGAAACTGGTCTTAATGAATATATCGAAACGGGCATAGGACTAAATTCCGAAATTTCATCGGAGTTACTTATTAACATTTTTATACCTAATACACCGCTTCATGATGGAGCAGTGATTATGCAGAAAGATAAAATATCGGCAGCAGCTTGTTATTTACCGCTTTCTGAGAGTCCATTTATCTCTAAAGAGCTTGGGACACGCCACCGAGCTGCACTTGGCTTAAGTGAAGTGACAGATGCCATTACTATTGTCGTATCAGAAGAAACTGGTGCCATTAGTCTTACAATGAATGGCAATCTACATCGAAATCTTTCTTTAGAGGAATTCGAAGGACTGTTACGTAAAATGTGGTTCGGATTAGCACAGGAGTCAAATGCAGCCTCTAAGTTAACTTGGAGGGGGAAAAAGAATGGATAAAATGATGGATAGCCCTTGGGTGTTACGAATCGTCGCACTATTTCTAGCCTTTTTGTTATTTTTCTCCGTTCGTACCGAATTATCTCCTAAAAGTAAAACAATATCGAGTGAGCAAACAGAGGTAATTCGAGAAGTACCTGTAGATGTTTTTTATGATGATAAGAACCTCATTGTTACAGGTATACCTAAGACGGTGGATGTTACGATAAAAGGTCCAATGCCACTTGTAATGAAAACAAAGGCAACGAAGGATTTTTCTGTATTTGTGGATTTGAGTAAATTACTTATAGGCGAACATAATGTTAACCTACAATACGAAAACATTTCTGATAAGTTGCAAGTTACATTTGACCCTGAGACTGTTAAGGTTAACATTGAGGAAAAAGTAACACAGGAGTTTCGAGTTGACCCTGAGATGAGTAATCGTTTACTTGAAGAAGGGTATATTTTAAATGGCATGACTGCTAATCCAGCTACGGTGTATGTAACAGGTGCCAAAAGTGCAATTGAAAGAATTAGCTATGTAAAAGCTACTGTAACGGGTGAACAAGGCTTGAAAGAATCGTTCTCACAGGTAGCGGCAGTTCAAGTGCTAGATCGTGATTTAAATAAGCTAGACGTTACGATTGAACCAGAAACAGTGAAGGTACAAGTAGATATTGGAGCATACAGCAGGGAGTTGCCTGTAGTGCTTAAGGAAATAGGGGAAGTGGCAAATGGTATTTCCGTTAACCAATTAACATTTAGCCCTACAATGGTGAGGGTATACGGTAGAAAATCTATCCTAGATAGTTTAACTGTCATACCAATAGAGGTTGACTTATCGAGAATTACAGAATCAAAAACTTATGAATTTGATGTGAAATTACCAGAAGGTGTGACAAAAATATCTGAATCAAGGATTAAAGTGAAAGCGGACGTTACGAAGGTAGAGCAGGAGAAAACAACAACTACGACAACAACAACTACTAACCCTCCTGCTCCTACACCTAATCCACCGCCTACACCTACACCTACTCCTCCACCTAATAAGGAGGAACCGGACACTCCTTCTGAGGACAACACGCCACCAACAGAAAAAACAGAAGATGTTGATTCTTAAACAATAACTGACTATAATTTTATTTTGATTCAGTAGAGATTTCGTTCTCTATCGGTAGGGTATCATTTTCGGTTTTGAAACATTAACGAAAACGATTGCTCGGGCTAAAATCAAAATACCCTATGCTCAATTTATCTTCGCTGATTTACAAGTCCGAATAAATGGGCGTAGGGGTAAAATGAATAGTTACCAGAAAATGAACGAAAATAGACTTTTCCAAAAGTAAGCAGACGAGTGATCTAGTTGTCAGTGTAGACAAGCGTAACCACCGTCTTGCATTGAAGGAGAGAATAATCAAAATGGGTAAATATTTTGGAACAGATGGCGTCCGTGGCGTCGCGAATAGTGAATTAACACCGGAGTTTGCATTTAAGCTTGGCCGCGTAGGTGGCTACGTTTTAACGAAGGATGCAACGGACCGTCCAAAGGTTTTAATCGGTCGTGACACACGTATTTCAGGTGAAATGCTTGAAGGTGCACTTGTAGCTGGTCTTTTATCAATCGGCGTGGAGGTAATGCGTCTTGGTGTTATTTCAACACCAGGTGTGGCTTACCTTACTCGAATTATGAGCGCAAATGCAGGCGTTATGATTTCAGCTTCACATAACCCAGTTGCTGATAATGGTATTAAATTTTTCGGTCCTGATGGCTTTAAACTAACAGATGCGCAAGAGGCTGAAATCGAAGCAATATTAGATGCACAAGAAGATACATTGCCACGTCCAATCGGGGCAGATTTAGGTTCAGTAAGTGACTACTTCGAGGGTGGACAAAAATATATTCAATATTTAAAGCAAACAGTGACTGAAGAATTTGAGGGCATCCATGTAGCATTAGATTGTGCACATGGCGCTACGTCTTCACTAGCTACACACTTATTCGCAGATTTAGAAGCGGATATCTCAACAATGGGTGCCTCACCAACAGGCTTAAATATTAATGAAGGTGTCGGTTCAACACATCCAGAAGTATTAGCTAAATTTGTTACAGAAAAAAGTGCTGACGTTGGTTTAGCATTCGATGGCGATGGTGACCGTTTAATCGCAGTAGATGAAAACGGTAAAATTGTTGATGGTGATCAAATTATGTTCATCATTGGTAAGCATTTAAATACAGTTGGTCGCTTGAAAAAACAAACAATCGTGTCAACGGTTATGAGTAATATGGGCTTCTACAAAGCTGTTGAAGATAACGATATGCACAGTGTACAAACAGCTGTAGGTGATCGTTATGTCGTAGAAGAAATGCGCGCTAATGATTATAATTTAGGTGGCGAGCAATCTGGTCATATTGTTTTCCTAGACTATAATACAACTGGTGATGGCTTATTAACGGGTATTCAGCTTGTTAACATTATGAAATCTACAGGTAAAAAACTGTCAGAGCTTGCTTCTGAAATGAAAATTTTTCCACAGCGTTTAGTCAACGTACGTGTAACAGACAAGCATGCTGTGACGGAAAATGCAAAAGTTGCTGCAGTAATCGCTGAGGTAGAAGCAGATATGGCTGGTAACGGTCGCGTGCTAGTGCGTCCTTCTGGTACTGAGCCACTTGTACGAGTAATGGTAGAAGCTGCGACAGAAGAAGACTGCGAGCGTTACGTAGAGCGTATAGCAGATGTTGTACGTACTGAAATGGGCTTAACGGAATAAATAGTTTAGCTTCATTCATATACTTCCTCTGAAGTTGTAAGATGAATGCGAATATAGTTCCTTTCCAAACATCACTGAAATAGAGGAACTCAGTCTAAGAACGCCACGTCCTGTGGCAACGACTGAGTGACCAACATCGTGTTGGCCTAAAGCCTCCAGCGGATGTCACAGATTTTTAATTGTGCAGGCACAATTGAAATCCAGACGGAATTACGCCAAGGCGAAATTTATCAACAACTCGATTTCCTTTCAAAGGAGGTCGGGTTTTTTTATTAGGCTCAGAAATGTGACGGATAGAACGATTTTGTGTTTCAAGTATTGAAAGCCTTCCGACGAAATGAATGTTTTCAAAGAGAATGGGAACAGTAGTACAGAGTCACAATGACAAGGAGTGTTGTATTGCAATGGCTAAAATTGCTACGGTAATTACTAATATGTTCGAGGACGCCGAATTTACGAGTCCTAAAGGAGCATTAGAAGCGGCAGGTCATGAACTAATAACGATTGATACAACAGCAGGCATTGAGGTAGAAGGTAAGCACGGAGAGAAAGTAAAAATTGATAGAGACATCGATGAGGTAACGGCTTCTGAATTTGATGCATTGTTCATCCCAGGTGGGTTTTCTCCTGATATATTACGTGTAGATGATCGTGTTGTGGCATTTGTAAAGGAGTTTATGGACGATATGAAACCAACCTTTGCTATTTGTCATGGACCACAATTACTCATTACAGCAAAAACATTAAATGGTCGTGACGCAACTGGTTACAAATCCATTCGAGTAGACTTAGAAAATGCAGGTGCAATATTTCATGACGAGGAAGTGTTTGTTTGCCAAAAACAATTAGTCACAAGTCGCACACCGGAGGATCTACCAGCGTTTAATCGAGAAATTGTGAAATTATTAGAGAGTGAAGAAGGCTAAGCATACAAGGCACAAGTGAATGCTTGTGCCTTGTATGTTACATTTAATTAGGACAGTCCTACTTCTTTTTTAACGCGATAATAGCATTGGTAATTTGTCCAAGTCCGATACCAATGATAATGCCAACGCAAGCGCCGATTGCAGTATTAATCCAGCCCCGGTCCAAGAAAGCTTCATAGCCACCGCCAGTTAGAAAGCCGATTAAACCGCCGATACCCAATCCTAAAAATAGAAAACCACCATAAAACAACCCGATCGCCTCATAATCTGCAGGGTCACGATCTTCGTAATACTGTTGGAAACGTTCATTTAAATCCTCAGATTGCTCAGAGTTACTGGCGAATTTCAATTCCTCGCTTGCCTTATGAAAGGCTTCTTGCTCCGTTAAACCTTGTGACATTAAATCATTCATATAATCGCTCATATATAGCATCATGTCGTCTTGTGCTTCTCGACCTTGATCGGAACGCCCTTTAAACTTGGATAGTTGCTTGTCGATTTTATGTTTAGTTTGCCCACTTTTTTTGCGTAGCTTTTCCATATAGGTCATTTCAGCGTCTTGCAAATAGTTCTGAGATTGTTCTTTCGCAAAACGATTAATTCTCTCTTGAATTTCACGACTAAAGCTCATGATTGTTTCCTCCATTATTTCTTAAAATTTCAATACGACTACTTAAAAAATCCCATTTAGCCCAGAAGGACATTAATTTTTCTTGCCCTTGCTCATTAAGCGTATAAAATTTCCTTGGTGGACCCATTTCAGATGGCTTTTTGACAATATTGACAAGACGGTTTCTTTCCAAACGCATTAGTAACGAATAAACAGTTCCTTCGGCTATGCCCTCAAACCCCATTTGCGTGAGATGTTTGACAATCTCATAACCATAGATTTCACCACGGCTGATGATTTCTAATACAATACCTTCCAAAACTCCTTTGAGCATTTCACTCAGATTATCCATGATCTCACCCCTAGGCTAAGCTTTACCTGTACTAAGTGTTGCTAAGTACTGTATATAGTATTGCTAAGTAGTGGTTTTGTCAAACGAAATTAATTATGCCTCGGCATAATTATGTCCAGAATCGGCTTTGTGTTTAGGCCAGCAAGAGGGCATGGAAAAAACATCATATATTTAATAGGAATTTCAAATTAATGCTTTATAGCAGATTGTTTGTCTACACTTTGTCACTAAAAAGTAGGATAAATAGGTGTTTTTTATAACGAAAATTTGACGTATAGCATATGATTGAGTATGATGGAGAAGTTGAATATGAGGTCCGACCTTATCATTTAACGAGAGCGCATAGGAGGGAAGAACGCGCAAAATCGGAAAAACAATTATAGCGCCTGAGCTGAAGAAATTGGACGAAGCTAACTTCAGCAGACGAGGTGGAGGTTTATCGAAAATTCGGCGGATGCCTCCCGATCGACATACCCGATTGTCACTTTTCATTTTGAAAACATTTGAGTGATTGAATGTACAGAAAATGGAGAAGGTATCGTTAAAGCAATAGATAAATAGAAAATCTCAAGTATCGAATAATTACTATTCAGATGGCTGAATGAGTGTTAAGTTTGTGTTTGTATGAGTATGCTTATTTTACGTAAAATCGGCATAGCTTTTACATTCGTAAAAAATTCGATAGGTTGAGGTCTAATTTGTCATTGCGTCAAATTGACAATATCGGAGGACAAGAAATTTATGTGTGGAATTGTAGGATATATTGGTGAAACAGATGCAAAGGAAATCTTATTAAAAGGTTTAGAGAAACTAGAGTACCGTGGTTATGACTCAGCAGGTATTGCAGTACGTAATGAAGATGGAGTAACAGTCTTCAAAGAAAAAGGACGTATTGCTGATTTACGTGATGCAGTAGACGAGGACGTTGCTGCAAAAGTTGGTATTGGTCATACACGTTGGGCAACTCACGGTGTGCCAAACCGTCTGAATGCACATCCTCATCAAAGTACATCAGGACGTTTTACTTTAGTACACAACGGAGTTATTGAAAACTATCATTTATTACAAAAAACATATTTAAAAGGTATCCCGATGAAATCTGATACAGACACAGAAGTCATCGTGCAATTAGTTGAGCTATTTGTAAAAGAAGGTTTAAGTACAACTGAGGCGTTCCGTAAAACTTTATCTTTATTACACGGCTCATACGCATTAGCTCTTTTAGATGCAGAAGCGGCTGATACAATTTTCGTTGCGAAAAACAAATCACCACTTTTAGTAGGTGTTGGTGAAGGCTTCAATGTAGTAGCTTCAGATGCAATGGCGATGCTACAGGTAACAGATCAATATGTGGAGCTACACGATAAAGAAGTCGTAATCGTACACAAAGCTAGCGTTGAAATTACAAAATTAGACGGTTCATTAGTAGAGCGTGCACCATACACAGCAGAGCTTGATATGAGCGATATTGAAAAAGGTACGTATCCTCACTATATGTTAAAAGAAATGGATGAGCAGCCAACAGTTATTCGTAAAATCATTCAAGCATACGAAGGCGAGAATGGCGATTTAACAATTGACGCAAATATTTTAGAAGCATTACGAGCAGCAGACCGTCTATATATTATTGCAGCCGGCACAAGCTATCATGCAGGTCTAATTGGTAAGCAATATTTCGAAAAAATGGCTGGTATTCCAGTGGAAGTTCATATTTCAAGTGAATTTGGCTACAATATGCCATTACTTTCAGAAAAACCATTGTTTATCTTTATTACACAATCAGGTGAAACAGCAGATAGCCGCCAAGTACTTGTGAAAATTAAAGAGCTTGGTTATCCAACATTAACAATTACAAATGTACCTGGCTCTACACTATCACGTGAGGCGGACCATACGCTTTTATTACATGCAGGCCCAGAAATTGCAGTAGCTTCTACAAAAGCATATGTAGCACAAGTAGCTGTACTTGCTGTAACAGCATATGTAACGGCGAAAGCTAATGGCAAAGGCTTAGAATTCGATTTAAAACAAGAACTTGCGATTGCAGCAAATGGTATCCAAACAATTATCGATTCAAAAGATGTATTAGAGGATATCGCAGAGGACTACTTAAAAATCGCACGCAACGCATTCTTCATCGGTCGTAACATCGACTTCTATGTAAGCCTTGAGGGTGCCTTGAAGCTAAAAGAAATCTCTTACATTCAAGCAGAAGGCTTCGCAGGTGGCGAGCTAAAACACGGAACAATTGCCTTAATCGAAGAAGGTACACCAGTGTTTGCCCTTGTCACACAAGAAGCAGTATCATTAAATATCCGTGGTAATGTTAAAGAGGTAGCTGCACGTGGAGCATATCCATGCATTATTGCCATGGCTGGAGTAGACGAAGACGGTGACCGTTTAGTAATCCCTCAAGTTCATGAATACCTAACACCACTTGTATCTGTAGTGCCATTACAGCTAATTAGCTATTACGCAGCACTACACCGCCGCTGTGATGTAGATAAACCACGTAACTTGGCTAAATCAGTGACAGTTGAGTAATTTTATGCAGATACAGGCTTCTTCTTGTTCAGTTACAATAAAGATGTGTACTGGGCAATAAAGATGTATACTTTACAATAAAGTTATATACTGGACAATAAAGGTGTATACTGAATTATCTAGACTTTAAATAATCTTATACTTATATTTGAAAATACGTTATCTTAGCAAAACGCCATTGTGGAAAAACTTCCATAATGGCGGTTTTTTTGTATGATTTTCTGTGAAGAGTTAATAAAGTTGTAAACTGAAATTCAAGATTGTTTTAGTAAAGCTCATTTACTCAATAAAATAAAAATGATATCCCTCCTGTTTTTTTTGGAGTTCTGGGAATAAAAGCTTAGCCACCATTCAAAAAAAAAAAATGTAACTAAAATAAATAAAATACACAAATCCGTTAATCGAGGTGATGAAATGTTAGGGTTACCAAAAGGTGAAGTTTTTTTAACCCCTTGGACAGAAGAATGGGAAAAAGAATTTTTATTAGAAAAAGGAGAAATTCAGAAGAAAATTAGTAAGTATATTGTGGATGTTCACCATATTGGAAGTACCGCAGTAAATTATCTGAGTGCAAAGCCGATTATTGATATTGCTGTTGAAATACATAAATTTAGCGATGGTGAGTATTGTATCTCACATTTAGAAAGCCTTGGATACTCATATCGAGGAACCAACATTTTGCCAGATAGGCATTATTTTAGTAAGGGCGAACTAAGGACACATCAAATCCACATGTTCCAAAGTGGAAGTAAATATCTAATCGATCTGTTGAAATTTAGAGATTATTTAAGAAGTAATGATGAAGCAAGAATTGAATATGAAACGCTTAAACAGAAACTATCAGCAGCAAATAAAAATAATAAACTTAAATATACAGAGGAAAAATCTGATTTTGTTAAGTGTATCTTAGAAAAAAATTAAATACTGTTCTTCAATTAACGGGTGCTTTACTTGAAGTTCATTGAGTTGCATGTGCTTCTCTTTTTTATTGAACTAAACCAGCTAATAGTTTGTCAATAATTTTCTGTTAAAAGTTTAATAGGCACGTGCTATACTAAAAAGTGCATGACAAATAACCTTCCTAAAGTT
>NZ_JBHURE010000047.1:0-13079 GCF_042674095.1 Lysinibacillus sp. NPDC056959
GTGTGGTAACTACATTCTACACGAGGTCGTTATGGGCTTCCTTTATATTGACTTCTGGGTGTTGCACTTAATATTACAATCCGTCATATAAAAAAATATAGGGCGATATAATCATTCTTTTATTATTTAAGTTAATAAATTATCAAAAGTGTATTGTTTACTAGTAATTGATAATGTTGTAAAATTAAAATGAATAGTATGCCAAGATATTCCTGCGTTTATTTGTTGGATAGGCATCCAACGGCAAGATTTTGACTCCCTACTACGTGATGTGGCGATATCGCCATTCCCATAACGCAAGTATATCTATATACGAAAATGGGTCTATTAACATCAATAAGTAGTATGCAGGGGGTATTGGCTATATTAGCCAGTTATGAGGAGCAGAGATGTTTATAGAGGGACTCCGAACTCTAAAAATCCATTGATTATATTGCAGGGGGGAGCGAAAGCTTTCTAATAATCTATGGAGGTAGAGATTTATGAAAAGAAAAAATCGAAAAGCTATTCAGTCGGGGTCTAGATCAAAAAGAAGGAAGGAGAAACAATCTAAATATTCTATTTGGAAGACTTTAAAACAAGGTGCTGATTTTTACAGTTATTATTGTTTTCTTAGTTTTATCCTTAAATTGGTGCTGAAATCATCGGTTGTAGCATTAGAATATCTATATATTTGGATTCCTTTTATTCTTGAAATCTTGAAAACTCTTATTTCTGCTCTTTCTTATTCCTATAAGAAGGGGTTTTTTTGTGGATTATACTCAGACTAAATTTTATGGATTGTCTAATAAAAAATACTTAGCAAAATTGTTATATATGGATAAAGCAAAATTAAAGAATGTATCAAAGGTATATACACCGATTAAATTTGAATCTGAGGTTAATGGAAAAACTCGAATACTATATGACCAACACCCTGAATATAAAAAGATATTAAAGAGGATTGTAAATTTACTTTATAAAATTGAAGTTCCAGAATATGCTTTTGGTGGAATTAAAAAGAGAAATTATATTGATAATGCGAAAGTTCATAAAGATAATAAGTTTCTACTGATATTAGATATAAGTAATTTCTTCCCTTCCACAAGTGATTCATTTGTCTATAATTTTTTCTATCATAAACTACAAATGCAACCAGATATCGCAAAGGTTTTAACTAATCTAGTTACAGTGCCTTTAGAAAAAGGTGAAGGAAGATACTTACCACAAGGGTTCCCTACAAGTCCAATTATGAGCCTGTTAACATACATAGATATGTATGAAGAAATTGCTGAAATAGCAGAAAAGAATAACTTGAAATTCAGTTGTTATTATGATGATTTCACATTATCGTCCGATAAATTTATTTCTAAGAGTTTGAAAAGATCCATTTCAAGAATTATTCAGAAATATGGTTTTAAGGTACATCCAAAGAAATCTAAATTAATGATTAAGAGATATACGAAAGTAACGGGGGTTATTATTGAAGAAGGGAATATAAAAGCACCGAAGTCTTTATTTAAGAAGTTGCATGAAGCTTTTAATAAGTTGAAGATAATGGATAAACAAAATGAGAGTTATTTATTTGAAGATTACATTAATACATGCAATAAAGTTCAAGGCTTGATAGCTGCGATTAAAAGTATTGAACCAAATAGAAATTTGAAAATGTATAGTAATATGCTTAAATATATGAGAAAGAAATATGATATTCCATATAGCAGAATTTCTGTTTCATCAAGTTTTAAGACTCCTGAAGCGAAATTAATAGGAATTAATAAATCATAAGTAAGTAGATTAAGTATGGCAGAAGGCTCGTGCATAGGTTACAGAATGGCTTGTTAGCGTTCCTATGAACCCAACTAAATAATTGTCAAGTGAATTCTATTGTGTGTACAGAGCAAGTTCAAGTGTTAAGGGAGTAGTAGAATAAGAATCAAAGAGAAGCGGGATAAATTATGTGTTTATCTCGCTTTTTCTTTTGAGATAAGTGTTGAATAAGATTATATAACGGTATAAAGTTGTAGGTCATGTAAGCCATATAAGCTATCTGAGCTATAGAAACGTCTTTTTGCCTTCCTGTGAGTGAGGTTGATTCATTCTGTAGTGGTGCTATGAACGTTTGTGAGCTTGATGTGAATAGATGGTAGGGGCGGTAGTTTCCGATATTGAGGTAGTGTATCTTCCTATATTAAGGTGACCTGTATGAACCACACGAATTGAGGTTGATACGAAACGACATGTTCATTATTCAATATAATAACGTTGTAAAACAGGGGGCAACTGCTACAATTGAGGACAAGAATTAAATGGATTGAACGGAATATCCTGTTTTGAGAAACAACTAGAAACTCAATTGTATCAAGGGTTGTAAGCATGCTGTAGGATATTACATCTAAGCCTCTAGTGAGTGGAATAAGTAAATAACAATTAGAAAAAGCTTGGTAGAGCCTTATTTAGTAAGGTTTCTGCCAAGCTTTTTTGTTTTTTGATACCAAAATTGATACTAACATGAAAAATTTCTAATATGTGTTAATATTTCTGTTTTTATGACTTATAATCTATATATATAATATTGGGGGTCAATTATGAAAATTATACATTTATCAGATATTCATTTTTCAAAAAATTACCAAAATAAAACATTAGAAATTAAAGAAGCCTTTTTAAAATCTGTGAAATCTACAGTAATTGGAGAAGAAGACGTTCTAATATTAGTTGCAGGAGATATCGCAAACTGGGGATTAAAAGAGGAATACGAAAATATAGCTAAACCATTTTTCGAAGAATTAAAAACCATTTTAGTTGAGAATGACCCCATTAAAGTAGACTTTTTATTTATTCCTGGAAATCATGATTGTAACTTTTCAAATCCAGATGCAGAGGTAATGAGAGAATTATTAATTAAGCAAGTAAAAGAAAAAAATGAATTATTTTTTAATGAAAAAATTAAAGAAAGTATTATTATTCAAAAAGATTTTAATGATTTTGCTAATGATTTTCATAGTAACTGGATGAATATGGAGTCTATTTATACTAATGATTTAGTATCATTACTTTGTTATAAAAATAAACTAAATTTATTGGTTTTAAATACAGCATGGATTACGACTAAGTATGAAAAGGCTGGAGAGATGTATTTTATAGAATCTTTATTAAAAGAAGCTATAGAAAAAATTGAATATCCCACTTTAACTATAATGCATCACCCTACTCATTGGTTAGAGCCAAATAATAAAAGAAATATTGATAAATTAATCCAAAGTGTATCCTCTGTAGTTATTTCTGGTCATGAGCATTCTAAGACTGAGATTTTAAACAGAAATATGCAGACAAATACCGAAACATTATTTATTGAGGGGAGTTGTTTACAAGAGCTTGGTAACGATTTTAAAAGTGAATATAATGTAATTACAATTAAAGAAGATGAAATGGAGTTAAATAACAATTTATTTAGCTATGAAGATAAAATATATAAAAAAGTACAAAAGAGTGATTTGAAATATAAAATTGTTCATTTAAATGCCAATAAAGTAGTAAACGAGATTGTCATTAATCAGGATTTTGATGCAAAGATAAATGAGTTGGGAATAGTTATTTCTCATCCTAGAAAAAAAGATGTGAATTTAAATGATTTATTTGTATTCCCTGATGTAGAAGAAATAATCAAGTTAGATAAAGAACAAGAATTAATTGAAAATATTAATGTATCTAAAGTTCTTGATTATAATGAAGAATCAGTAATCCTGTTCTCTGGAGAGAAAGATTCGGGGAAATCTACTTTAATCAAAATGTTATTTAAGTACAAGCATGGGGAAGGTTTATATCCTATGGTTGTAAATGCAGAAGATATAAAGAAAGACCATACTTATAATACTGAGAATTTCATTATTTATAACTTCAATTATACTTATGAAAAAGAAGGTATAGACGAATATCTCCAACTAACTAAAAGTAAAAGAATTTTATTTATCGAAGATTGGAATAAAGCTTTATTCAACGAAGAGGCTAAAAATAGGTTTTTAGTAAATGCGTTAAAATATTTTTCTCAAGTTATACTATTTATAGATTCGGAATCATCTCCAACAAGTTATTTGATATCGGGAGATTTAAAGATTAGACAATTTAAAATCTTAGAGTTTGGTCATGTTAAGAGAGATGAATTAATTGAGAAATGGATTAATTTAGGGCAAGAAGATTACATAGAAAGGGCAAAATTGTTAAATGAAATAGATAGGTATAAGCGTGCGATGGAACCAATACTAAAAAATGGTTTTGTTCCAAAATATCCATTGTATTTATTAGTAATGTTAAATTCAATTGAGACTAGAAATAGCCACGACTTGGAGAAAAGTTCTAACGGATATTATTTTGAAGTTCTGATAAAGGATTCCTTAATAAATTTAGAACTAGAGTTCAATCAGATTGAAAAGTTATATGAATATCTTACTAATTTTGCATATTTTTTACTAAAACAAGATGGCAATATTACTGATTTAGATGAATGGAAACATTTCCATAATAATCATTTAGAATTATACGATATGTCCAGAGATCAATTGGAATTTTCTACTCTGAAATCTAAACTTATTAAAGCTAAAGTTATTAGAGGAAAAGATTCTTGTTATCAATTTTACTACCCATATGTTTTTAATTATTTTGTTGCTCAGTATTATGCTAGAAATTTAACAGAAGATAAAGTTCAAAATGAATTATTAGAATTAACAAATAATATTCATATTACAGAAAATGCAAATATACTAATGTTTTTAACACATCTATCAAAAGATAAATATATTATAGAATGTGTAATTACTTCGGCTAGCATATTATTAGAAGAAGTGGAGCCGAGTAGGTTAGAAAAAGATATTGATGAAATTAATAAGCTGTGCGAAGAAATATTTATCCCACAAGTTAATGCAGAATTAGATGCATATGAAAATAGGAAGAAATTAAATGAAAGACTCGATGAAATTGAACAAGAGCAAAGGTATAATGTAAATCAGGAGATTGCTAGTGACCTTTTAGAAGTTGAGAGTGTCGAATCAGATGAAATTGAAGTAATGAATAATATAAATACTATTAATAAATCCTTTAAAATGCTAGAAGTTTTAGGTCAGATATTAAGGAACTACTATGGTTCACTTAAAGGACCGGAAAAATATGAACTTAGTAAACATCATTTTAATTTGGGACTAAGATTAAATAAATGGATTATAAATCAAATTGAAAATGCTGCTCCTATGTTAAATGATTCGATAGCAAATATTTTATCTAATAAAAATAACGTTAGTAGAGAAAAAGCAATAAGTATAGCTAATCAGTTTATTTATGTTATAGCTAGTATTATCACTAGAAATAATATTTGGAAAATCGTAAACTCTGGAGGAACTCCAGATTTAAATAATACCTATATTAGAATTTCCGATGAAGAAAATAGTGTAGCAGTTAATTTAATAACTTTGTTAATAAAAATTGAATATTATGAAGAATTTCCGTATAAACGATTAGATAAATTTGTTAAGGATAATATTTCTAATGTAATAGTTATGAAGATTGTTAGTGATGTTGTAAAACGTTATATTTATCTAAACGAGTTAACGTATAATGATAAGCAAAAAATATGTCAAATAGCTCATCTGAAATTATCTCCAAAAGCGATTGGTATGAATAAATAAAGTGAAGGTGCAGTGCACCTTCACTTTATTTTTTTGAATACTGCTGATTTCCATTAAACTTTTAAGGCGATCCTTTATTATTATTGGATTGGCATTAATTTATTAAAACTGAAGCGTGTGAATGAAGTAATCCTTTAGCTTGGATTGATTTTACACCGGCAAACTTTGTATGTCTTTTAATAATCCTTGAGATTGTTGATTTCTATTTTTCTTTAGGAGCTTGGACATGCTTGTTATATACTATCCCTAGTAACTTCTAGAATTAAATTATTCTTTTAAATAAGCTTGATGAGTGTAAGTTTTTAGAGGAAACTTACACTTTTTTAGATTTTAAAAAAATAAGCTGATGGTTAAAAATGGTGTGTAGTATTATTAATAGAGACAACAAATTTGTAAGAAGATGTAATGAGATGCATTTATATTGTGGACAAGTAAAGCAGTTAGTTGGTTTGTTGGAAAATGAGATTATTCATTTACTACTTGCGGGTGTTCAAATGAATGAACTAGCTAGAGAAGAATTTAGAGAAAATGAAGGACGAGCTGGTTGATGTGATCACGTATGCTTTGTTATTTGCTAATGAAACAGGAATCGATCTTATGAGTGCGGTTCAACAAAAGCTGCAGGCGAGGTTTTCCGAACGGAGGTATTTGTTTATGAGATGATAGGTAGACCTAGTATACACACGAAAATCATGCTTCTAATCGATGCGATTTAATGAGATTCAAATTTGTGAATTAAAATATGAGTAAGGAGATAAATTAATGTCACATCAAATTATAGATACTGGCAATTATAAATACATACTTGCAAACCATCATAGAAGTAGACAAAATCACAATAAGTCGAGATGGACTATTAATCAGAATGAGGAATTTAGTTGTTTCGAACGAATGATGAATAATAGTTGGGTTAATAATAATGTCAAGGGCTGGTCGTTACATAGAGTTAATGGTCAAAATTTGGTATTAGGAGTTAGTACAAGAGATGAAGAAGTTAAGATTGCAAAATTTGTAGATAGTGCAAATATTACGGAATGGCATGGATACCCTGTAGATTATAGACTATCAATTCATGATAAACCTGATATAAAGATTATTAGAGATTGGTTTGATAAAGGATATATTACAAAGAGTCAAATGCGTAAAATTTCACAGGGACAAGGTTGTGATATTTAATGAAAAGTATTTCGCTAAGGTTTGAAGGAGAATATTGGGACTATTTAATAAAATATAATTTATTATATTTATGGACCTTTAATGGGGAGTTGGAAATTTATAATTGGGAAGATATATTAATTTATTTAAGTGAAAATAAAGAAATTAAAATATATAGTATTTTCCAAGGTAGGAAAAATGAAAAGTTATTAATAATGGATCTTTTGATTAATGAAAAATTAGTAGATGATATTAATATTACTCTCTCTAAGTCTGAGCTAAACAAGTATCTTATTAAAAAATATAATACACCTACAGGTGAACTGACGATATCTTTAGATTCATATGGAGAGAAGCTCCTATTAAATACGGATGAAGGATTATTTTTATCAGAATTAGATGATATTGAAAACAGTCAAAAGATTTTTGATATGTCTTTTTATAATTTAAATATAGGTAGCTATGGAAAAGTGGCTTTATCTGCAGGAGACGATGGAGTATTTGGTTTACAATTACTTAAAAAAAATGAATACTTTACCTTTTTAGAGAGCGAAGTAAAGAATATTACACGTAAACATTCGAATAAAGCAGAATGGATAAATGATAATATTTACAATACATCCTATATAGAAGATGACTATATTTTTAATTTTAGTAATTTAGATTCTATTTCTTATAATAGCTCGGAGATATTTAAATATTTACCTATTAATGAAAGAAGCAAAAATATAAGTTGGATTAATAATAATAAAATTTACAGAGCAATAAATAATTATGAATTAGAGGAAGTAACTTTAATAGACTTAGGAAATGGGGAATTAGATTTTCGCTCAAGGACTATCAGTTTTCAAAGTTGGAAAGGTGATTTAGTTGCTGGTGCAGGAACTTCTTTTGGGACTGTAGTTGAATGTGAAAATGCAATGGTAGTTATCTTTAAAAATCATGAGTTTGTAAATATCCCAGGAGAAGTAATTAGATGGAAATCTTATAAATCCAATGAAAGATATGGTAACTTACTAGGAATGATTTATGATGATGAGATAGTATTTAGAGCTTTTGAAAAGTATCCTGTTAATTATCTAGATGGAGAAATATTGAAATCTATTTCGTTTAATAATAAATTGATATAAAATGAGATAGTAAGGTCTTTGAGCCAAGTTCGTAAATATGTAATACTCCCTAGTGAAGAAAATCGTTAAGTATAGAATTGTGGAAAGCTCTCAATCGCTTGTGGCTCTAAGGTCGGCATAATGTTACGTGAATCGTAAATAGGCAAACTACACGCGTAGAAGCTGAAGTATTGGAGTTTCTGGACGCGGGTTCGACTCCCGCCGTCTCCATACATAGTATTTAGCAGTAGAAATGCTGTTAAATCAACGTTTATAAGAGTTAGGGTAACTTGATGAAGGTGTTAAACTTTCAAAAAGACACCCTAACTTTTTTTATTTTAAGGGTACATTTAAAATGGAAAACTTGAGGTTATAAACCTTCTAATTCACATGATGAATAGGGGGCTTTTTGTTTGGTTAAAAGGATAAAGCATGGTTTGTTTTCGATGGGAAATACACGTCACGTTAATCCTAAAGTTAGTAATAATTATTGGATACCAGTTGATTACGCATTAGAAATTGTGTTTAAACAAATGGAAATTGCTCGCAATAGACCACGTACTATTGGTAGCTATGATTATGATTTTAAACTAACAAAATTCACTATGTAGAGGAAATTACGATTGATACAATTTATAGCTATTTAGATGGTCTAGCTGTTTCACAGCAAACGAAGAAAATACGATTAAAGACCATTAAAGCAGTACTAGGAAAAGTGATTGCTACATTGATTTTCTGAAGGGCTCAACTCACCGTACCTTTTTTATAGTCATTTTAAGGGCATTCCTACGGTTATTGTTCTCGAAGCTCTTGCTTGTTTCGAAACCCCAAAGCGAAAGCGTTTTGACAAAAGGGTACGTCTCTGCCCATTTTGGGAATTTTTCTTTATGAAGCTAATAAAACTTTTGTATAAATTGTAAGGATTTGTTAAATGTAGAATGGGGAAATAATAGTAGAAAGTCTGTTGTTGTATTATAGTTTTGTGGTAAAATTTAGTTTATATATAGTTTTTTGGGGTTAATAAATATTCAAACATATGTATCTCCTTTTCATTAAAGGCATTAAATGTGGTGAATTTATTATTTACACAACTATTTGAAGACAGTATTGGCATGATTATCAATTTTAAATAAGCTGATACAGCCCAATTAACTAACCAAAATAAAACCTTAAGACAAAATATATATAACGCTTGAGTAACCGAGCATTTAAACTCGCCCGCATACCTGTGTTGTCACATTCACTAGACACTTGTTGAGTAGTTATAGGCTTGAAACGCAACCACTTCTTTAAGTCTAACAATCCGTTTGAAAACAGAAATGCCAAATGTACATTACTTTGTAGTTGGCTAAACTGACAGTTTGTAAAAAATTAAATGAAGATGTAGATAAATTAAAAGAAAGGATATTGGTACTTTTGTCGAATACTTTAGTAACTAATAAAGATAATATGGATGGAAAAATAGATATGGAAAAGATCAGGAGGGAAATTATAGGGAGTGATACTAATACCATATATCGAAAATATCTAAATGGAAATGAAGTATGGTATTTTAAAGAATTTCTTAATGAACAAAATTACTCGAACAAATATGATGAATTCAAACATTATGTGAACGATAAACTTAAAATACGTTTTAACGAGATCGCCATTTTTGGAAGTGCTAAATGTGGTTTTAGTTTATCTCCAGATAAAAACTTGTCATTATTTAATGAGAAATCTGACATTGACCTAGCATTAGTTTCTAAAGATTTATATATGGAGTTTTGGGATGAATATTTAAAAAAAATATATAGCGGTGAAATAGTAAGTTATAATAAATTTGCAAAAGGTGTTGTTAGAAAGTTTATTGAACTAGAGCAGTTTCCAGAAGATGTTAGCCTATATCGAGAATGGGAGAAGCTGGCTGATGTCGAATTTTATCAACACCTTCAATTTGAATTTGGTATAGCTCATGATATAAATTATCGAATATTCGAATCATGGGATGCTGTAGAAAGCTATTACAAAGCCGGAATATCGGAGCTGAAGCGTACTTTGGAGGTTAGTATATGAGAAGAATTGATTTAATTACAACTGAAGTCCAAACTGTAAAATGGTTTATGGATCGTATAAAAAGCGATACTTTAATAATAGATCATTCATTCCAAAGAAAGTTTGTTTGGGGAATTAAAGAGCAAGTAAGACTTATCGAAACAATTTTATTGGGTTTTTCTATACCTGAGATATATATTTGGATGACAGAGACGGATCCAGATACAGGGGATTCAACATATAGTTTGGTTGACGGTCAACAAAGGCTGTCAACGGTAAAAGATTTTTTAAGTGGGAAATTTAAGTTACACTCTGGCTATTTAAATGATGTAGAGTCAAATAAATATGCTAATAAAAAATTTAGTGAACTTGATCCAGAAGATAAGAAAGCTATTTGGGACTATCCTTTTTCTACACGAGTAATAAAAAGGGAAATAAAAGAAGAAGATATAATTAAGATGTTTTTAAGGTTAAACAGTACAGATAAACAATTAAATCCACAGGAACTAAGAAATGCTGAATTTAGTGGTTTATTTATTAAACTCGCGGATGAAATTAGTGAGCAACCTTTTTGGGAGAAGCATAAAGTATTTAGTTCTTCTCAAATAAGAAGAATGACAGATATAGAATTTATCAGTCAGATTTTAATTTTCCTACGTGAAGGAATTACAGGAGAAACTACTCAAAAATATCTTAATTCAGTCTATGATAAGTATAATGAAAAATACGATGAATATGAAAATGACAAGGAAATTTTCTTGAGAATGATAGTGGAAATGGAGATGATAATGGAACTATCAAAAGATAATGCTGATTTATTAAGTAAAAAGACCCACTTATATTCATTCCTAATAATTATTTACTTTATGATAGAAAAAGGTCTTGATATTTCCAAATATCATGAAAAAATAAGTATTTTTGTAAATTGTTATAATAACCCTCATGAAGATTTCTCGATTTCTACTGATGAAAAGAGTTTAATTAGTGATTATAAAAATTATGTTCTAGAGGGTACACAAAGTAAAGCTAGACGAATTGCACGAGTACGAGTATTAAAATCATATCTAAATATATAATTTTTATTAAATGTAGATGTAAAACTAAATTTAGAAGGCTATTATATATAATGGTAAGCTCTGTTTTTTCTAAATTAATAAGTTAATTTCATTTATCAACAACTACTTACCAATAGAAATCTGAGGGGAAAAGAAGATTTATGTTTGATAAAGATTCATCTAATAGAAATAGTACTTGGATAAAACAATAGGATTTATTCATTATTATTAGAATCAAATCTAGAAAACCCAACAGCACCTTTGTGTTGCCTCACACACTCCGCACATATGGAGTGTGTGGTTTGGTTGGAGGTAGAGATGCAGCCATACAAGAAAGTCTTTCGAATAACTTGGGTTGATCAAACACTAGGTTTATTAAAGAAAACACCTTGCCCCTATAACGTAATTTTTATAAAACATATTCAAAAGCGTAGTCAAAAATTTTAATACTAGCTTAAAACCCTTGTAAACACTGCTATTATAGTGTTTTGAAGAGCGAGTGGTTCGACTCCCGCCGTCTCCATAATTTATCGGCCTATAAACGGCGCTATATTAACGTTTTAAGAGTTAGGGATAGTGTACGGGAGTTGAACTCTTGTGCATTATCCCTTTTCCTATCCTTTTTGTCTAAGGAGGTACATATGGAAGCTAAAATTACTCTGAAAATTTTTTTAAGTGTCTATTTGAGAAATTATTTTATCCCAACTCTTTTAATAATATTAGTGATTAATTCACTTTCTAGATGGTACCCTAAGATTTTTAGTTTTGAAAATTCATTTTTTAAATATGGTTGTCTATTAGTAGCTATCTATATACTTTATTCTACTTTTAAAATTTCAAGTCAAGCCGTGTATAGTGTTAATTTTAGAAGGGAAATATTTGATTTAAAAAGAGAAACTGATGGAGAAGTAAAACTACTTTCCAGATATAATAATTACAGCAACTATCTAGAAGAAAATAAACTTCGATTGGATATCTATAAAAGTTTTAGTCCAATCCCAATAGTAGTATTTTCCTTAGGAATACTTATAAAATGGGATTTAAATAAATTAAGCCTCTACTTTGAAAATATTTTAAATTTCAAACTGGAACTTAACTCTATTATTGGAGGAGTCATATTTTTACTAGGGATTTGGTACATTATTTCATATAGTAAATGTTGGGCATATCATAAGAACTTATTGAGAAGATATGCAGAAGTAAAAACAGCATACGAGAGCTTGAAAATAAAGGAAAAGTAATAAGAGCTAACGGTTTAAAGACCTTCTAATAAAACATATTAGGGGGTTTTTTCTATGGCAAATAGAAAGCGTAAACACGGTATATTTGCAGTGGATGGGGATGTAATTGTTCTAGCTAGTAGTAAGGATGGAAGAATAGACTGTACGCACTCTAGCATTACACTTGATACAGTATTTAATCTAATTCAAAGCTAAGTACTTTCGAGTGGGTTTCTTTATTATCAAATAGCTCTTCTAATGTAATTTCTAAAGCTTTTGTAAGGTTTTCAATTAAAGTGTTCTTTTCTCCACGCTCAAGTTGTCCAATTATGTATTATGTAAGGAAGCACGATATGCTAGTTCTTCTTCGCTTAGCGTACGTTCTTTACGTAAGAAGTGGATTCTCTCCCCAACTACTTTGGTTAAATCCGTAATGTAATCACCTCATTATTAAGGACTGACGAGAAATGAATTTATAACCATATACTATAGATATAATTTTTAACTTAAATAAAATAAACTATTGATATCATCGTGGGGATGGGGGGAGTATAAGTACAGCAAGAAAATTATCTATTTAAATGGAATGGTACCAATTAAACAAAAGTATGGCTAATCCCGGTTTTGTACGATTAGGTCAGCACAGTCCATTAAAATGTACCCTATAAGATAGACACTTTCAAAAAGGTCATCTTATAGGGTATTTTTGTTTATAATGAAGAAAAAAACTAGTGGTGGTAAATAGGATGACTATAAATTTATTTTCGAAACAACAACAGGCACAATTAAAATTAAATCCATACGTCAAAACGGTAAGTGCGAAAGCCATTACTTATACGGATGAATTTA
>NZ_JBHURE010000048.1:0-12834 GCF_042674095.1 Lysinibacillus sp. NPDC056959
GAGCCAGGATCAAACTCTCCATAAAAGAAATTTGATTAGCTCAAATTGTTTTGCTGGCATCATGTTTGATGTCCAAAATTTTGTTTCGTTCACTAGCTCAAGGTTAGCTACTAAAAACTTTATTGATTACGTTTTGCTTGTTCAGTTTTCAAGGTTCATTATGTTACTGTTTTCTCAGCAGCAACTTTTATATAATATCATGCCGCAAACTCGATGTCAACAACTAATTTATTTAATGTAGATGTTGTTTTCAGTAGTTATCTTAACGACTTTTATAATACTACACCCATAATTCAAAAAGGTCAACACTTTTTCTGATAAAATTTTATACTTTTTCATTTCATTAAAAAGCTTCCTATATAATAATTGATTTAATTTCAGTTTAATTCTTAAGCGTTTCAACTAAATCATACTTATTGAAAGGTGATTAAATGAGGAATTACATTGCTTTTTTCACGTTTAGAAGTGAGCGACTTTTTGAAAGAGAAGTTAAATGTAAATATAAATTAAACAAAAAGACTCTTTCCTTTTGATATAATTCCATTAATACTAATAGATGACCACTATGCGGAAAGGAGTTATGTAAAAATGTCCTATATGAACAAAGATCTTGCTCGTACATTAGAACAACAACATAAGCGAAGTGTTAGAGGTTTGTTTTTAAAAATCCAAGACTTAAATAATAATTGTACATTATTAAGAAAACGACTTGAACCACATATCGACTTAGCAGTTTATAAGCATGCTATTGATTACGTCAATCAATTCGTTTCTCATACGACCATCCTCAACTTAAAATTCATTACAAATACACAAAATTTAGAAGTCGTTGTGTTACATACACTTTTATTAACGTATATAGTAGAAAGCGAAAATTCACATACTTTTGAATATGAACATAAATTACTCCAAGGGTATATTCATGAAATATTTGCGTTAAACGATCATGCCAGAGCACTTTATACAAATCACCAGGAAAAGATGCTTCATTATATGGAATCTCAACCAACATAAAAAAGACGATCTTCGTAGCGCATTACTACTAGATCGTCTTTTTTCTTCATTCAGTAGAAGAATCCCACTTTTAAAGGTGATGAGATAGATATGGATATGGTTCCTTTCAAATGGTGCAAAGACACCTACTGAAATAGAGGAACTCAATCTAAGAGCGCCACGTCCTGTGGCAACGACTGAGTGACCAACATCATGTTGGTCCAAAGCCTCCCGCGGATGTCACGAATTTTGAAAGGAATGAATATAAAGTTGTTAGCCTAAAACCTTCGCGTCCTGCGAAAACGGCTAACTGACCTGCATCGGTAAAAACGCCACGTCCTGTGGCATTACCGAAATGACCAACATCGTGTCGGCCCTCGTGCAGGCCTAAGCACAATTCAAAATCCGGACGCATTGTTTATCTGTGCGAAAGCGAAGCGACAGCAACAATTACGCCAAGGCGAAATTGATTTTCTTTATTTATTTTCGTCTATTAAACCTTTTATAATCATTGATCGAACTGGTAAGAACTGCTCTCCTGTATCACCATAAGTGAGAATGACATCATCACCTTCTTGTAAATAAATCGCAAGTGGTTCTGTTTCCGAGCTTACCAAATAATTTTCTCCATTATTAAGTAATAATGATACAACTGTATAGTCACCAAGACGTTCCTTGTATACGCGAAGCACCTTTCCACTTACATTTTTCTCTTCTGCCTGTGAACTTCCTTCTACTGTACTTCCTCCGCGACTTAAGGCTGTTTTATATAATTTCAAAGCCTCTTTAGGAGTTGACGCATAAACGGAAATTTCAGGATTTGCCGCAGATACGATGAAATAATTTTGTAAGAAACCATTTGAATCAAGCACCGCAGTTAGCCAGCTAGCCTCACCGTAAAAGTTATACAACACTGGCATTTCTCCAGACCATTTCTTCTCTATAAATTTCTTCTCAATAATTTGCAAGTTACCTTGTGAATCCATATAAGAAGCATCTAAATTTCCAGTGTAATAAGTTGCTTGACCTGTTCGGGCATTTGTTAACGAATAGCCAAGCATTGAATCGACACCTTCTTTAGGGCTCGTAAAGTCTGTAAAATAATACATATCGCCCTTCTCATCAAAAATTGGGCTAACATTTGCCTCTGTTCCCTCATCTGAAGGAAGTTTCACATCTTTCTTACCAAACTTACTATTCCAAAATCCGTGTACATAGTTACCGAAATAACTATTTTGTAAACTTACTGTCTCTGGAGAAACCGCTCCATCAATAAATTCTGGGACATCCTCCAGCTTGATCACTTCTGACTTTCCTGATAGCGCATCTACAAGCACGATCCCTTTTACGTCGAAGCCATTACGTGCTGAAATAAATTCACCATATGAACGGATATAATATGGCTTACCTTCATCATCTATTTCAAGTTGAACATCTCCGCTAAAAATAAGGAATGGATGTTGTAAACGTATATGACGCTCTAAATTTGAGTTTAAATAAGCAGACGGTACATACTTCATTTCCTGCTCAACAAATTTAGGATTATCCGCTGAATCCGTTGCACTCATTATAAAGTAACCAGGAGTCGTTCCTCCATTGAACCATTTAAAGAAACCAGAGAACTCAACTGGTGCTATATAAACATACTCGCCATTCACTTTTTGAATTTGTAAGCGCCCTAACTCGTAATAACTAGTATTCGGTACTTGCCCGAACGCTTTTTTCATCTTATTACGTGCAAATTTAGGAGGCACACTAGCTGGGGTTTGTGTTTCATCGAATGGTTTTATTTCAACCTTTTCCTTCATTTCAGCTGATTCAAATTTTTCATTCGCGTTCCATAAAGGTGCGGATAATACAAACACCGCAACAACTAAACTAGCTAAAAATAAAACACCCTTTATTTTTCTTTCGATACCACTTGCAAGAAGCGCCCCGCCTAATGTTAATAAAATAATAGCAGGCCAAAAAGCAAGCCAGTTTACATCCATTTTTGTCACATAAACTGTTATGCTAGTAGCTAAAAATCCTAGTACAAATACACCTATAAAGAAGTATCCAATTACCTTTTTAGATCCATCTTCTCGCTTTTTCGTTATAAGCGGTGTTAATAAAACACTCGCGATTAATCCAATCACTGCCGAAGCTATTAATAGCTTGGTCATTTCGTTCACCCTCTCTTATCTACTGTCCACTTATTTACGGCTACATACTAAAAAAGTTTCATTCATACGATGAGTATAGAAACCCCTTTGTAGATTTCCTTTACAAAAGAATAAAGGAAATTCTGACATAGATAAAGAATTTCAAAGAAAAGGAGATGAGAAATTTGTCTAAAAAAATTTTATTAACATGTATTATTTTGTTTGGTCTTTATTATATTTTTTTCTTTTCCCATATTACAGAAAGCTTGATACTTATCTTTAAAGTCATACCAATGCTGTTAATCATTATTTTAGCGGCTTTACCCAAAAATTCAGGTGTTAAAAAGTATCAATTACTGATTGTTATCGGACTTGTATTTTGTATGATCGGTGATTATACGCTACAGTGGTTTCTAATTGGGCTATCAAGCTTCTTAATCGGGCATATTTTTTATATTTTCGCCTTCTTATCTACTAATGAACGACAAGTACCTACTTGGGTGAAGATTGTCTTACTCGTTTATGGGGTAAGTATGGCTGTGTGGATTGCAGGTACGGTGTTTTCATCAGGAGAAGTCGTGCTTGGTATCGCGGTCATTGCCTATATTTCGGTCATATTAACGATGGGTTGGACTGCGATTCGAACAGGTTCTAAATTTGCAACGATTGGGGCTCTGCTATTTATCTCATCAGATTCCTATTTAGCTATTAACAAGTTTGTTATGCCCTTACCATTTTCACACGAGGTAATTATGTTGACCTATTACGGTGCCCAAATACTAATTGCGTTAAGCATTCTTCAATATTCCGAAATCCGAAGTAAAGTGTTACAATAATATCAATTATGCCTCGGTATAATTCCGTGACATTTACCAGAGGCTAGCGGATGTTTGGACACCCGCTGAAAGAAGTTAAACATACACACTAGGAGGCCATACTTATGAAAGAACAAGTAATCGAGCGTTTAATTCGTTATGCAAAAATTGATACACAATCTGATTTCACAAGCGAAACAACTCCTTCAACTCAAAAGCAATTTGACTTATTGCATGTACTAAAAGATGAACTAGCTGCAATAGGCTTAACTGATATTACATTAGATGAAAATGGTTATTTATTTGCGACACTCGAAGCAAATACAGATAAAAATGTGCCTACTATTGGTTTTCTAGCACACGTGGACACTACAACAGATTTCACTGGTACAAACGTTAATCCACAGCGCATTAACAATTATGATGGTGATACGATCCAGCTAAATGAAAATCTAGCGATGTCGCCAGCAGATTTCCCTGAGCTTAAAAATTATGTAGGTCAAACGTTAATTACAACGGATGGTACGACATTATTAGGCGCTGACGATAAAGCTGGTATCGCAGAAATTATGACTGCCATGGAGTACCTAGTAAAAAATCCTTCTATTAAACACGGTAAATTACGTGTAGCGTTTACGCCTGACGAAGAAATTGGTCGCGGGCCTCATAAATTTGATGTAGCTGCCTTTGGAGCAGACTATGCTTATACGATGGATGGCGGACCACTTGGCGAGCTACAATACGAAAGCTTTAACGCAGCAGGTGTAAAGGTTGTGACAAAAGGTACGAGTGTACACCCTGGTTCTGCTAAAAATAAAATGGTCAATGCTATCACAATGGCGATCGCCTTCCAAAATGAAATGCCTACCGATGCCGTGCCAGAAAAAACGGACGGCTATGAGGGCTTTATTCACTTAATGGGCTTTAACGGTGCGATTGAACATACTGAGCTTTCTTATATCGTCCGTGATCATGACCGTCAAAAATTCGAGGCGAAAAAACAATTAATGCTTGAGGCTGCAGCAAAAATTAAAGCGCAATATGGCGAAGACGCTTTAAGCATTACAATAGAAGATCAATATTTTAATATGGGTGAAAAAATTGAACCTGTAAAAGAAATCGTTGACGTTGCACGCACAGCAATGGAAAAGTTAGATATTACTCCGATTACATTACCAATCCGTGGCGGTACTGATGGTTCACAGCTTTCTTACATGGGCTTACCAACACCAAACATTTTTGCAGGCGGCGAAAATATGCACGGTAAATTCGAATATGTATCTGCGGAAACAATGGAAAAAGCAACACAAGTTATTATTGAAATCGTACAGCTCTTTGAACAACAAGGAAAATAGTAACGAAGAAGGGTTTACCCCTTCTTCATAATTTTTATAAACAGGTGACTGAATTTTCAAATTACATAAAGGACTTTGAGGTGACTGTAATGAAAGAAATTGCATTAGGCATTTTAGCCTCACTTTTTTTTGCCGTTACGTTTATATTGAATCATGCAATGGAAATGCAGGGCGGTAGCTGGCTATGGAGCGCATCCCTACGCTATTTCTTTATGCTACCGTTTTTACTGGCAATCGTCTTCTATAGAAAAGGCTTTTCTCAACTATCAGGTGAAATGAAAGCACAGCCTGCTGGTTGGCTTCTTTGGAGCTTTATTGGGTTCGTATTGTTCTATGCCCCACTGACATTTGCAGCAGCATTCGGTCCAGGATGGCTCGTTTCCGGAACGTGGCAATTTACAATTGTCGCTGGCGTATTACTCGCTCCCCTATTTGTTTCAGTAGTGGCCGGGAAAACAGTACGTCAAAAAATACCACTTATTTCATTACTAATTTCATGTGTCATTTTAGTCGGCATTTTACTTATCCAAGTACCACAGGCACAATCTGTTCCATTTAAAAGCTTAATGCTTGGCATTTTACCTGTTGTTATCGCTGCTTTTGCGTACCCTCTCGGCAATCGCAAAATGATGGAAATCTGCGGCGGACGTATCGATACATATCAACGAGTTCTTGGGATGACTATCGCCTCCATGCCCGCATGGATCATTTTAGCCATTTATGCAATGGCAACGGTAGGGCTCCCTTCAAGCAGCCAAGTCATACAATCATTACTTGTAGGTATAAGCTCTGGTGTCATCGCCACTACTTTATTTTTCATTGCGACTGACCGCGTTCGCAATCATCAAGGCAAGCTCGCAGCAGTCGAAGCAACACAATCAACTGAAATACTCTTTGTCATTATTGGTGAAGTATTGTTGCTCGGCATCGCATTCCCAAATCCAATTGCTCTCACGGGTCTAGGTGTCATCATTGTTGGCATGCTATTACATAGCTACTATACGATGTTACTAGGAAAAAAGAGTGCTGTTCCTAGTAGTAGTTCTACTGAAAGATTGGAAATTTTAAAAAGTACATTACTAAATGTAGTGTACTTTTTTTATTCTAAAGACACTTATATATCATTGTTTTAGATGTTCCTACTATTTCATAATCTTTAAAGCCTAGTTTTTGATACATATTAATGGCCGTGTCATTTTCGAGGTCTACACTAAGTGAAATGGTATTGTATCCTTCATCCTTTGCTTGTTGAATTATTTTATGCATCAGTAAAGTTCCCACCCCTCTTCCTCTTACTTCTTTCGAAACAGCCATTCCTATTTCTGGCGTATTGCCATCAATATAACCATAGCTTTTATTATTGTCATTAAACAACCTATACCAGACTGCACCAACGGATTTATTTTCTGCGTCAACAGCAATCAACACTTTATCTCCCTTTCTCCCCCAACCTTCATGATATTTTCTTATGCCAGATGCGTTGAGCAAAGCTTCTTTTGATGGTTTATTCTCAGCAATATGAATAGACTCATATAACATATCTAAAAAGAACTCAAACTCGTTTTTATCTCCTTCGAAGTTTCTAATATAAAGCATAAAATAATCACCCCTTTTTATTAAGGTATATTATATATTAAATTGTAATTTTTGGTATAATTATTAGAAGTTAAATGTACATTAGGGGTGAGTTCATTTTTAAAGGAATACTTTGAAGATTTATCGGAACATAATCTCATTTTATCGGAACAATTTCAGCTTTTATCGGAATAATATCGGTTTCGATCAAAAAAAGACGACTCAGTCACAATGGAATGAGTCGTCGAGAGATTTTACGTTCCCAAAAAATGAGGGGGGTTTTAGGAGCGCTTTATCATGAACTAGCAAACTTCTGGAGAAAAGTAGCTAAAGTTCATCCTCTCTACACTGTATTGTAGACGAGGAATAATCTTTATACGATAATGATAATCATTATCAATTATAAAGTCAACAGTAATCTGAAAATTTATTAAAGTTTTTTTTAATTTCTTTCTTCCGAAAGAAATTTATGTCACAATGCCTTCTTCAGTGAACGACGATATTGCCATTGCTTTAGCTGAAAATGTAGAAAACAACCTATACAAAAGCCTGCAATTGCTATCGATGAAGCTACAGCAACCATTCCCGTAAAGATATAGCCAACTACCTGCCATTAAGCCAGTAACCTAAAATTCCACCTGCTAAACATAAGCTCGCAATGCTGGAAATCAATTATGCCTCGGCATAATTGCGTCCGGAATCGGCTTTGTGCTTGCACAAAGAACTCCTTTCCGATTTCCGTGACATCCGCCGGAGGCTTTAGCTTCTTTCAGCGGATGTTTGGATACCCGCTGAAAAGTAACTTAAACCCACATTCATCTCGCCACCTATAGAGGTAGTTGGCTTCGGCTGAAAGAAGTTAAATTTTTGCTGCTGCGCATCCTCTGGTATATATGTAGATAGCGCTTTTTTTAGAAACAGCTTCCCTACTCGAATAATAGGATTAAAATTGCATAAAACACCAAGTAAATTTGCTATTAATGGAATTGCTAAAATCCAAAAGACGCCTGATATCCACGTTAGAATGACGCTTACAAAAATCGTCCATTGATTGAGTCGAACGAGCGGCCTTGGAATTGCATGAGGCTGTGACATTCAAAAACCCACCTTTCAGATATGTTTAATGCATTTTACTATATTGCAATCCATTTGTGAAGCAAAAATGATTAATTTATAATAAACGTAATGATGATTGAAAGAAAAGGTGATGACCATGCCAGCATTAACGATGGATCAAGTTCGACAATTGAATTCCTATAGCATTTATACGACAGAACCAAAGCGGACATTATTTACATTAGCTGATATACATAAGGACTTTTACCATCCTGATTTTTTAAACCTGATGATGGGTATTACAGATGCAGCAACGGAGACAGCCGCTATTTCTCACTTTGCACGCCGCTATGGTATGTTTTTTGCTATGCAACTTTACATGCTCGCCGCCTATGATGAGGTGTGGAACGGTAAACCGATCGAGCTTCGTTTTGATGCAGCAAAAGAATTCGACAGTTTTACAGTTGCCATGTTTGTTAACCCAAACGATTGGCGCTATGTCGAGGAGGAAGAACGTCAAGCCGTTATTGAGAAGATTCTATATGATGGGCACGTTATCGTTCAGCAGCTTCGTAAAGTAACATCTATTTCCCCTCTCACTATTTGGGAAAACTTCTTTGGATATTTACTTTGGCACTATCATATATTGCTTTCTAATCCCGGTCTTGCTGATCAAGCGATGGAGGATATTGAAACTTTAGAGGACCCTAAAACATGGGCTCGTTTCTCCAACAAATCTTGGTGGGCCCAATATACGGGAGGTCAAAGCCCCACTAATTTAGTGAACGTCCCAGTACGAAAATCATGTTGTTTTTCTAAAGACATCCCTGGTTTAATGGCTTGTGGCTTTTGTCCGATGAAATAATAATCTCCTTAACATTATGAAGCCATACCTCTCACAACGAGTAAAAGGGATGGCTGCATAATGTTAAAAAACAGCATAAAAATTGCAAACTAAAATTCTTTCTTATGATATATAAATGTAGCAATGAAAAAGGGATGTTATAAATATAATTTGGACGGATAAAGATGAAGATACATCTATATTTAAATTTGACTGTGGCTCTATTAGATAGATAATGAAACTTTGTATTCCAACAGAAGCTATAATTCCCCCAGCTGAACTCCCGATTATTATAGAATCAGATTTTTCTGCCCCCAAAACATACATGAGTGGAAAAACAAACGCTCCGACAAAAAGGGCTATAAAAGTAAAATTAGAAATAGTGACTTTGTACAATATTAGTTCTAGTAACTGGTAAAGTAGGTACATACTTATCATAACCAGATTTACCCTCATGTTTTATAACTTCAAGTGCAGGCATCGCCACAAAGGCAATTATCACAGCAGCATAACGGTACATGGATGTATCTCCAAAATAAAAAAGTAATCCGATGCCCAAAAGTGCTATCCCTGTGTACATAAACAAACTTCGATAAACTAGGTAATAGTTTGTCAATAATAAACCTCTCATTTATTCATCACTCCTTGTCTCGACAGTGTCACTCGAACAGTGAGCTATTACGCACTCTTTACTTTTTCAATCAAATTTTATGTCAAAGCCACATTAAAGTCGTTAGAAATTTTTTGCTGATCGACTAATTTTTTGTATAATTGATTTGTTTTGTATAGCTCATAATGTGAACCATTGTCTGATACTTTACCGTCCTGTATGACGACAATACAATCTGCATCCATAACAGTTGAAAGACGGTGTGCAATAATTATAGTAGTTCTATCTTTCATTAAATTATTTAAGGCTTCTTGAACGAGTGCCTCAGATTGTCCATCCAAATGAGCGGTAGCTTCATCTAATAGTAAAATTTCTGGATCTCTTATAATAGCTCTAGCTATTGCTATTCTTTGTTTTTGTCCACCTGATAAACGGATCCCTCTTTCACCAACTTCCGTATCTAAGCCTTGAGGTAGTGAGGAAATAAAAGAATTTAAATTGGCCCTTTCTAGTGCATTTAAAATATAGAAATCACTTATCTCACTCTTTGTACCATATACTAAATTGCTCCTAATACTCCCTTCCATAATGGGTGTATCTTGGCTAACATACGCAATTTTTTCTCTCCATTTATTTAAATGATAGGAATATATGGACTTTCCATCATGGAAAATATCCCCGCCCTCTGGAGTGTAAAATCTCTCAAGCAAAGAAAATAAAGTAGTTTTTCCTGTTCCACTTTCACCTACAATCGCCGTTTTTTGACCTTCTTTAGCTGTAAAGTTTATATTAGTTAATATTTCTCTTTCTTCATTATATGAAAATCTAACATTAGAGAATGTAATTCCAACTTCACTTTCTTTTTGGGCATTGTCTTTGTTTGATATAATACTTTCTTCAAGTTCCTCTTCTAATAATGAATTAACACGTTCTGCTGCTCCCATCGCTCTTTGGAATTGAGTGAAAAATTGAGCCATTGATGTTGCTGGAGTCATAATTTGGAATAGGTAAAACACTATAGCTACTAGTGCTCCTGTCGACAAAGAACCCGTCGCAACTTGGTAGCCTCCATAACCAAATATGCAGACCAATACCATAAGGACTGTTGTTGTAATAAGAGGTGATACCATTGCACTTATCTTTCCAGATTCTAAGCCATAACTATACAGTCTTCTTGCGCGTTTACCTCCTTTAACTGCTTCTTCATCTTCAGCTACTGAAAGCTTTACTAAACGAATATCACTTAACACCCTACCAAGATCTCCTTGGAACGATGCAGTTTCACTTTGTAAATTTCTTGAAACACCATACATCTTTTTACCAATTGGACTTAGAACCAAAAATGCTAAAGGAAAAACAAGAAGAAAAATAAGAGCGATTGACCAATCAATAAGAAACAGAATAATCAGAGAACCTACAATAGAAATTAGGCCGGTAATGAATGGAATCAACTGATCTACCAAAAAGCTTTTCATTACATTAGTATCATTTGTAATTCTACTCATAATTTCTCCTGAATTATTGGCATCATAAAATTTCACCGGAAACTTTACTACTCTTTTCCATAAATCTTCTCTTAGGCGTACAATTATTTTCTCCCCAATATAAATCATCATATAAAGAGAAATACCAGAAAGTGAAACTTGCAAAATAAAAACAAGAATCAAGCCTAATACAATAAATATATTAAATTCATTAACAACTAATAAATCAACAAGATTCATAGCAATCAATGGAACTACAAGTGATAGACCAGTTTGAATTATTGATAGTGTGAATGCTATGCTAAGTAGCCACCAAGGTGGTCTGTATTTATTTAAAATATCTATGAATTGCTTTACAGATAGTGTTTTCATGGTTAGATTATCCTTTTCTTTACAGTTTTTTTATGTCGCTTATTAAACTTCTATATTACATATGTAACAATTTTACACGTTCATAAATTACTGATTTAGTCATAACAACCTTTTTATTTTAGGATTCAGTGTTAGCCATACAGGTTGAATTCCCTTATGGCTAACAGCCCTTCTGAATCCTAATTAATCTAATTCTTAAGGGTACTCGTTTAAGGTGTAAGTGTACTAGTTGAAGCCTACTTTGTAGTTTTAGCTGCGACAAAATTGTCTTCTTGATCATGTTTTTTTGTAACCCTAACTATTTCTTTATTTCTTCTTTAAAACTACAGCAAAAAATTCACATTTGCTTTCGTAATCCCCACCATTAACATCTGCGTACACCTTTTCTAGGGTAAATCCTGCTTCATTAACTTCTTTTTCTAAATCTTCAATGCCGAAATATTGATTCCAGTAATGGTAATTCACTAACTCGCCATCACCAAAAACTAGAACACTCTTTTGCAAAGTAACTTTATTAGGGTATTTCATTGACGCGTACAAGCCTAAATGTTTCTTATCTGATAGCGGGTTATCTTTTCTAGATAGACCCCACATTAGATTTTGTTCGAATTTCTCAAAACTAGTTTCTGATAACACATCTAACAGAACTAATCCTCCTGGTTTTAAACCACGGTGGATATTGTTAAGTATTTTTTTTCTATCCTCTGGGCTAAAGACACTATAAAGCTGATAAATCATTAGAGCTAAATCAAACTCATTATCAATCTCAAAGTCTGTAATATCTTCAACCTTATAATCTATTGATAAATTCTTTAGTTTCGCTTCCCTAGTGGCATAATCAATTGAGTTTTTGTTAAAATCTACACCAACAACGGAGTATCCTTTCGTTGCTAATTTTTGAGAATAGAGCCCTGGCCCACAGCCTAAATCAATAACTTTTCTATACTTCTCTACTGGTGCAACTTTATTAATAAAATCAACAGTTTCATCAATAAAACTACTCTCCCTACTACCCCCAGGTAAATTCTCATCTAAATGAGATTTCAAAACAAAATCAGCTCTATCTGGATCAAGCCAGATTTCTTTTGTTCCTGGCTCAAACGGCTCAGGATTTTTCGCTATTTCTAGTAAGTTTTCCATTTTTTAGACCCCTATTGATTGATTTTTTTATGATTTTCGATTATAATATAGCAATTCCTGTTTGTTTAGTTTGAAGTTCAACTAAACAAACAGGAGTTAATTAGTATTTGTAATTTGATACCGAAAAACAAATACGGTGTTCATCTTTTTCACTTCAGATAAATCCTATGTAAATAAATGAGGATTCATTTATTTAGCAATGATTACTCGCTGTAGAAGTAAATATAAGTTGAAGTTATTATTTCAGAAACTATTAACTGTTATCTTTACACCTGTAAGCTCGCATGAGCTAGAGAATGAGACCCCGCAAGAAGTACGAGAAACTAACCTTTTTAGGGAGACTCATGTAAATTAGCATTTTAAACTAAATGACGAGAAAACAGTGGCTGTTGTTGTTACTGTAACTGTTGTAGGTGTGATTTCTACTGCATGACCTTTACCATCAA
>NZ_JBHURE010000049.1:0-12606 GCF_042674095.1 Lysinibacillus sp. NPDC056959
AAAAAAGAAATAAAGAGTTATATGATTTATTACAATCATTATCGAGGGCAATGGAATTTAAAAAAGCTGCCGCCTGCAAAATACAGACAGCAGCTACAAAAAGTTGCCTAACCTTTTTATTAATGTCCTTTACAAAGGGTACATTTTACATAGAGTCTGTGCTTTTTAATTTTATTAAAAATGATTATAGCGATATACTCCTAGGAGAATTAGTGAATTAGTGAATTAGTGAATTAGTGAAATAGAAATATCGGCTTTGGGAATTTGACCCATTAACAAGGGTAATTTATACGTTTATATATGTTATGATAGAAGAAATTGTTTGTGTAGAAGACTCTGATATTTCGATTCTTTTGGATAAGTTTTTAGCAGATGTAAAAGCAATGCCTCATAAGAACTTAGCAGTAGAGCTATTAAATCACCTATTAAACTAAGGCAAAGGCGTCCACCGAACAAACCTAATTCAAGCTCATAAGTTTTTAGACATGTTAGAAAATGCACTAAAAAATACAATAAGTTTGCAATTGAAACATCAAAAGTTATCGAGGAGCTAAGCGACTTAGCAAAAGGGATGGCCTCAGCCCACAAAAATGGAGATGCGGAGGGGCTGATTAAAGAGGGGTTGCTTTATACGATGCTTAACCTCACATGAAACTGCTGAACAAGTATTAGGTGATGATACATTAAATCTGATTGCGCATGAGCTAACAAAGTCGATTAAGTTGAATATGAGTATTGATAGGAACTTACGTGAATCAGCACGAGTAAAATGCATATTACCCTAAAGCGACTGTTGAAAAGTTATGCTAATCCACCTGATTTATAGAAGGATGCTGTAAATACAGTGATTTAGCAGGCTGAATTGATGAAACAGTTGAAGTTTGATTTAAGTGTTTAATTATTGTGATTTGAAATAATCAAGAATCTAAAAGTTTATATAAAAATTTATAAGGGTGAATGCAATGGTTGAAGAAAGTAGCTATAAATCTCAAATAAAAAAACTTAGGAAAAAGGCTGAAATCTCTAGAAATGCATATTTTATGTTAACTAATAGATTTAAATTCTATAGTAACTTATTGCATTTTTTCGTTTTACTGGGTTCAACAATAGTGGCAATTTTAACATTTGCAGATTATGAAGTTTTTCTACCTTTAATAAGTAATTTAACGGAGCCTGTTTATAAATTATTTATAGGTTTAATTGCGTCTGCTGTTTTTGTATTAGCGATAATGGAAGAATTTTTGAAATTATCTAAAAAAACATCTGAATATGAAAGTTCAGGAAAACAATTAACATCTTTTATAAGACATGCAGATTCCATAGAAAAAAGAGAAGAAATTCAAGAAGGGGATCTCTCGCAGCTGACTTTATATTATACATTAATTTGTGAGACAACACCTATTATTCCAGATAATTATTTTTTTAAAGCTAAGCGTCATTTATATAGAAAAATTAGTCTAAGCAAAGAAATTGAAGATAACCCCAATATGATATTGTGGATTGAAAATATAAAGCGTAAGAAAAACTCATTATTTTCTTCATTAAAAAAGGTGGATAAAAAGGATGGGAATTCGAAAGAGTAATACGGTTTTGGTATTAGCAAGTGGGGGGATAGATTCTGCAGCAGTTATTAAATACTATCTCTCTAAAAATTATATGGTATCAGTATTACACATGCTACTATTTAGAAGTTGAATAACTAGAAGTGTAACTTACATATAAATTTTATCGTTATGACATTTGGCGATACTTTACAGAATTACCTTGAATCCCCACATAGGGTGTCAGGGATGATACATATACGTTGACTACGCAATCGGTAGCCATGAAGTAATCTCTATCGACGGACGGATTCAATAAAATCTAAATTTTTTGGTGTTGGTGTTACTAGTTTTGATACAAATATAAGTTTAAATAAAATTATTAGGTATATGTGTGCTTTTTAAAGAGTGTGCGAGAAAAAAGTATACAGCGTGAGTAACATAGAAATAGAGGGGAATTTTTAAAAATTAATATTAAAATAGATATAGATGATTATATGGGGGTACATAATGCAGAAGTGGATTGGTAAACGACCTACAATGGGTCAGAAAGCATTAATATCAAAGTATGAAAAATTATTACTGAATGCACAAAATAAACACTTAACTTCGAATGAAAAAATTCTAAAAGTTATAGGAGCAGAATGTGATAAACAAAGTGGGCGTGAACTAGATGGAGTTCTTTTATTAACAACTGAAAACATTTTATTTATTTCGAAACGAGAACACATGCTATATAAATATTCACAGATTAGTGATATAGATATTCGAAACGATGGAAAAGACAAAAATGAGTGGCAATTAACACTTAAAATTGGTCGCTCAAAACGTATATTTGATGACATTAAGAAGAATGATGATAGTCAAGAATTTATTGAAATTCTTGAACATAAGATTATTAATCAATCTCAAGAGATTCTCACAACAGTTACTCATGATTTTGATTATTTTCTCCATGCTGAAAGACTAGAAGATTTACAAGCTAATGAAATAAAAATCACATCATTTCTTATGAAACGAGATGATATGGGAAATACAAAAAATGGTGAGAGACTATTACAAGAAAAGCATAAGGATTCAAAAATAATTGTTGAAGGTTTCTATCAAGATACACTGAAAAAGGGGAACTTTATTGTAGTAGATAATAGTGTATTACTATATGAATATGATAATAAGGAACGAAAAGCTAAACTAATTAAAAAATTGCCTTTTATGTACTTTTCCAATGCAGTTATTGACCATTTTGCAATAAAAACTGTAATAAACAATCCTGAAGGTAAATTAGTATTAAACAGTTCTGGTAAAACATTTACCGAAATATTAGCTAAAGCTAATATTTCTTTTAAAATAAAAAAAAGGAAACTGTATCAAAAAATACTAGGTTTCAGAAGTGGAAAGTGGTGGAAAAAGGCTATTGCATCGCTTGTTTATTTACTTACTTTCCTAATGTTTATTGGAATATTTTTTGGAGAAAAGCCTTCAGAAACTGACACTATAAAAACAAGTTCTGAAATATCTGATTCTGAAAAAACTAAAGAAACCACACGTTTAGCAGAAGAACAGCGTAAACAAGAAGAAGCTAACCGTTTAGCAGAAGAACAGCGTAAACAAGAAGAAGCTAACCGTTTAGCAGAAGAACAGCGTAAACAAGAAGAAGCTAACCGTTTAGCAGAAGAACAGCGTAAACAAGAAGAAGCTAACCGTTTAGCAGAGGAACAGCGCAAACAAGAAGAAGCTAACCGTTTAGCAGAGGAACAGCGTAAACAAGAAGAAGCTAACCGTTTAGCTGAAGAACGACAACAACAGACGTATGTATACTATAAAAACTGTACTCAAGCCCGTGCAGCTGGTGCTGCACCAATTCATAGAGGAGAGCCAGGATATGCTAAACATCTTGACCGTGATGGAGATGGAATTGGTTGTGATAGATAATAATATCGAAAATAGCATTTTTAACGCTATAAAAATCTAAAAGGTTATACGATAATATTGTGAACAAATAAACAGCTTAACAAATGAAATCAAGTCTCAATAAATAAATTCTTTTAGGCCATCAGTAACTGTTGGATCAGACTAATTAAGAGAATCTGTAAGAGGATTCCTTTTTGTATTAGAAAAAAAATATAATGTTTAAAAAAGGTTTGCTAAACCTAGTTAAAATTAAATGTAATACACATTAACAATAAATAATTGTATGGCCTGCCAGCTGAGTCACTAGCAAGAGATTTCAAGGCTAGAGTATAGGACGCCTGTTTGTCGGCATAATGTTACGTGAATCGTAAATAGGCAAACTCACGCGTAGAAGCTGAAGTATTGGAGTTTCTTAACGCGTGTTTGACTCCTTCGTCTCCATACATAGAAATCGTAGGATTTCAACAAAAGCGTCAAAAACTTTGGTAGATAAGGTTTTGACGTTTTTTCTATTTCATGTGATTTCGTTCAATTATATTGGCTCTATAATATTTGTTGGGGTAATCACACAATTTTATGCATAAAAAAGCACAGTATCACCATTTCTTATATACTTGAATTGTCGAGAAACAAGTAATAGAAAGGTGAACTGTGCATATGAATTTTAACACGAATATTCCAGGATTAAAAGATGTAGAGATTACGAAAGTAGAAGAAGTAGGCGATCGAATCGCATTGTATGTACAATTGCCTAAATGTACGCATCAATGTCCAGTTTGTAAAAAAGAAACTTCGAAGGTTCACGATTATCGTATACAAAAGATCAATCATTTAAAGTGGTTTGAACGATTAACTATTCTTTTCTATAAACGTCGTCGTTATGTTTGTAAATGTGGAAAGCGTTTCTCCGAAAAATCCCCTTTCGTAGATAAATATCAACGGTATTCTAAGGAATGGAATCAAGTAGTAAATATACGTGCTATTAAAGCCAAAACATTTAAAGAAGCTGCAGAAGTACTAGGCACATCAACCACGACGGTCATTCGCCGTTTTAAAAAGGTAGCGAATAAACAATTAGTAGAGGGTGTACGTTTACCAAAAGTGATTGCGATTGATGAGTATAAAGGCGATACAGATGCAGGTACGTATCAGCTAATAATTGCGAATGCGGAGACGCGCGAACCGATCGATATTTTACCGAATCGTAAAAAAGAAAATAAAAAATTACTTAAGTCAGTATGGAGCCGATGTTGAAATAGTGGTTATGGATATGAATCCAAGTTTTAAAGCAGCTGTTCGTCAAGCGCTAGGTCGACCTGTTATTGTGGCAGACCGCTTTCATTTTAGCCGTTATATTTATTGGGCAATGGATGAAGTGCGCCGACAAGTACAAAAAGAATGGGATAAATACAATCGCACAAAGTGTAAACGTATGCGTCATGTATTTTATAAACGTGCATTTAAATTATCACCGAAACAACAGTGGTACTTACAGCGCTATACAGAAATGTCTGAAACATTAAAAGTAGCTCATGAATTAAAGGAAGCCTATTGTGAATGGTTTGATTGGGCAAAAACAAAGAATGATGTCGTAGAAGTGAAAAAACGATTACTAGCTTTTTACCGTAAGGTAGAAGAGGCAAAATTACCAGCTTTCTTAAAAGCAATTCAAACATTGAAAAACTGGCAAGTAGAAATTTTAAATAGCTTTAGTTTTGGTTATTCCAATGGCTTCTTAGAAGGCATTAATAATAAAACAAAAGTGATGAAACGGAATGCATATGGCTTTCGACGCTTCGATCACTTTCGAGCAAAAATCTTATTAAATTTAAAGTATAAAGAAATTGGAGTTCATCTGGGTTAAGGTGCTGAAAGAGTACTGCACCCCAACATTTGACTTAGAACCATTATATTTAATGGTATTCTAAACCCTCGTCGGCTTTGAAGCTAATTATCTGCCTATTTATTGAACTTTTGGATAGCCTCCGCTTCAAATAGGATAGAACAGTGTATATGGCGTAGCTCAGAGTAGTAATCGGTTTTAGACTATATTTCTTCTGTATTTGAACTAGTTATTTACAGGTTTTGGTAGGCTGTAAAAATTCATACTTTTACTAAACACTAGCATTTTTTCATATAACCGTGAATTAATTAATAGTAGCTATTTATATTTATCTCGAAATTCTTGCTTTTTCCTTTCGAACATTTCGAACACTTCTTTATCAATTTCTTTTAAGGAATATTTAAAATCCTCATCTTGTTCAAATTCACTTTCATCAATTCGATCATTAAAAGAGCCATCATAATCATATGGATACCAGGTAACCATCCTAAATTTACTTAATATATTTCTTGGTACTATTTTCTCTGAAGAAATTTTTTCAAATTCTTCCTCAGATAAATCCTTACCATCATTATCAATGCCTAATTTTTCTACTATTCGTATCATCCGTTTAATATCTTGTCTAGATTTCCAATAATCCCATCTTAAGTTATTTCGTATTAATATGTATTTATATATAGAACCTGTAGTTGTTTTTCCTATCCATACTTCTAATACAATTAAAACCCTACCCATATTTTTAGTGTCATTACCTTTAAATTCCTCAAAATTTTTTAGAAAATATACCTTAATATAATCTTTATATTGATATGGGTTTAATTCATTAATCAAATTTTCAATCAAGCTTAGAAAAGTCCAATGTTGTTTATAACAATAAACGCTATCATATAATCTATTGTTCCAAATATCATTTTCTGTTGCGTCAAACCAACTTCTTTTTATTCCAAACTTATAAGAAACCCAATCTAAAAGATTGTCATTTATTTTTGGAATAATAGAATCTTCATCTGTTACATCTACATATTGAATATTAAATTTCTCATCAATAAAAGAGGGAATTTGTCCTCTACTAACACCATGTTCTTCAAATATTTGATAAAGTTTATTTGCTAATATAGTTATTGGACTTTTTTTAAAGTCGTCTGTTTTATATATAGTAGTAGTAGAATTATTTATATTTACATTACCTTCTGTTTGAATATTATTATTACCGTTTACAAATGCTAAGATTTACATGTACAAACGCACTCACTTAAAGATGTACACTTTTGGTTCACTTTCTCGCATACTAATCATGAGGTGATTAGTGTGTACATAACGCTAGATGTTCAAACGAATTTTGAGATTAACAGTCTTTCAGACTTACCAAAATTCAAACAGCTAATGGAGAATTTAAAGATGAAAATTAATAAGAGTCAGTTGGCAAGAGAAATGGGTGTAGATCGACGTACTGTTGATAAATACTTAAATGGATTTATACCAAAAGGAACAAAAGAAAAGACATCTATTATAGATGATTATTATGAAGTGATTGCAGCTTTACTATCAGAAGATTCGAAGCAAGTCTTTTATTACCGTCGTGTACTTTGGCAATATTTGAAGGATAATCATGGCTTAGAGTGTGGTAGTTCTACATTCCGTCGCTATATTGCAAAAATGCCTGAGTTCGCAGCTTATTTTACAGATCAAGTACGTATCCCTTCACCAAAAGGAACGACAAGATTTGAAACTCCACCTGGTCAACAGGCTCAATTTGACTGGAAAGAAAGTATTCCGTTTGAAACAAGTGATGGTGAAAAAGTAGAAGTAAACGTAGGTGTACTTGTACTTGGATATTCACGATTCCGTGTCTTTACGCTAACATTGCGCAAAACACAAGATATTTTATTTTCATTTTTAACAGAAGCTTTTGAAAAAATTGGCGGTGTTCCAAAAGAAATTGTAACGGATAATCCAAAAACGATTATGGATGAACCACGAACAGAATATAGTTCAGGAAAAGTAAACAGCCGGTTCGCAGAATTTGCGAAGGATTTTGATTTCAAGGTACGACCGTGTATTGCGGGACGTCCTCGAACAAAAGGTAAAGTAGAAACACAGATGAAATTTATAGATGAAATCCATGCGTATCAAGGTCAATTGACCTTAGAAGAGTTATATCAGTTTATTGAAAAATTGATGAATCGTATCAATCAATTTTTTCACCAAGGCTCTGGAAAAATACCTGTATTTGCATTAGAAAAAGAAAAGAGCTCCCTTCTTCCGCTACCAACAGAAAAAATCAGGAACTCTTATCGTATCAAGCATCAGCTTGTACAAGTGAATACATCAAGTATGATATCCTACAAAGCCAACCAGTATTCAGTCCCCACCAAGTACATTGGGCAAAAAGTTGGGATACAGATACATGATGATCAATTATGGATTTATTATAACATGGAGTGCATTGCACAACATCCTATATCTAAACGAAAATTAAATATTCGTCCTTCGGATTACAAAGAAACGTTGCAAGTTTCTGCACCTAATTATCCAGATATTGATGCTTTAGCGAAAAATAATCTAAAAGCCATTGGAGAGGTGTATGAAACATGATACAGCAAACAAACTATCAGCAGCTTCTAAAAAATCTAGAGTATTTAAAATTAAAGCAGATGATCACACATCTAGATGAAGTCGTGGACTTCAGTGTTCATAATCAATTATCGTTTATTGATACGTTGATTAAGCTAACAAATTATGAAATTGATTTACGTGAGCAAAATATGATTCATGCGATGGTAAAAGTGGGTGCATTCCCCAACTTAAAAGAACTAAAGGATTTTGATTTTGACTTTCAATCATCGATAAATCCGCAGCAAATTCATGATTTTACTACACTGCGTTTTATTGAAAGTAGTGAAAACATTGTATTTTTAGGTCCAAGTGGCGTTGGCAAAACGCATTTAGCCTCGGCAATCGGTATCGCAGCTGCAAAAAAACGTACAAGCACGTACTTTGTGAAATGCCATGATTTGATTCAAAACTTAAAAAAGGCTCGCCTAGAGAATCGTCTAGAGAGCCGTTTGAAGCATTACACAAAATATAAGTTACTTATTATTGATGAGATTGGTTATTTACCGATTGATCCGGAGGATTCAAAACTATTCTTCCAGTTAATCGATATTCGTTATGAAAAACGTAGCACTATTTTTACGACAAACGTTAACTTCAAGTCCTGGGACGAAGTGTTCCAGGAGCCCAAATTAGCTAATGCGATTTTAGATAGTATTTTACATCACGCAACAGTTGTCACAATTGTCGGCAATTCATATCGTTTGAAGAACCATCTAGCTCCAGAAGGTGAGTAATTTTATACACAATTAAGTGAGCGTTTCTGTACATAGAAAAGTTGACATTTGTACAAGTCAATAATCATTTTCTTTTCGTTTTCCAATTTAGTTCACCTCTTGTTCTATAATATCACTTAAAATATCAAAATTAAAAATCCTCTCAGAGCAATCGAAAATATCTTTAATGTATAACTACCCATCTCGATTCGTCTCACAGCTCATAAAAAAATAATAAATATATTAGTTAAGAAATAAAGAAAGAGCCATTCGGTTTTTATGAACGTCCTAAAACGCCAAATGGAGTTGAAATATCTGGTTCAAGAGGATTAATACTTAATTATCACTAGTTAGACTTTATTTCAGATTCAAACAAGTCTTCTATCTGATTGTAAATATAAACTTTGTTTAACCACCATGCTTGTTTTGTCATGTAGTAGTCAGAGTATAAATCTGTTTTGTCATCAGGGCGATTAATCCAATTAATCTTAGTGGGTAATTTATCTGTGTATGGACTGCCTTCACTATAAGCTGTTTGGCTCGCTGACAGTTTACTGAACAACTTATCCTGTAAAGAAGAATTGATAAAGTTTGTCGTTCTTTTGTTTGGAGTCCATTTAATCTCCACTCCAGTTTTTATCTTATGAATTGTATCTTCCCAAACCATACGAGTTGAAGTTTCAATATCTTCAGTAGGCATTTCCCAAAATTTTGCACCTTTAAGTGTTAAAACGTCTCCATCTCTTTCAAAAACAACAATCAAAAATTTAGTATCTTGCAGATACTCTCTTAATTCGGATTCTTCCCATGTTTCTTCGATAACTTCATCAAATTTATATTCTAAAATTTTGAATTCTTCTTTTAGTTCCTTCTTTCCTTTATTGACAACTACAGTCTTAGGTTTAATATTAGCTTTCGTAATTTCTTGACCGAAATCATCTTCTTTTGCTCCTTTAATACCCAATATATGTTTTAGAATCTCTGGGTTAGTCGATTTAGTATTATCTTTGACATTAAATTGACTAGCTAAGTCAGAACGTTTACTACCAATAAAGGGTTTTATTTTATCAAGTATAAGATCCAATAAGGATTTATTTTGTAAGAGCAATGGATTAGTAACAATAGCTGGAGAGGGTTCTCCTCCTAATACATAAGTCCTGTATAAATAGGTCATATATCCAGCTTTTAAAGAATATGCCCTTTGTTTTGCAGGAATATCGGAACAAGGCTGTTCTCGAAAAGATTCTGCGGCAGTTTTTCCTTTTGTACAAGGTGATAGATACGTAGTTAGACGCTCAGACAATTCATGAGCTCGTCCCTTTTCTATATAATCGTTGATGATATGCCAATCTTGTTTGATGATGGCAAAATCAACAGGATTTTTCATCATTTCATACATAGCCACATCTGTAATAACGAAGTCATCCTTCTTTGTTTCTGTTTTCCATCTATAAAAAGCAAGTTCAATAGTGTTGTTTTTGTGTAAGAAGTGACTTGTTTCAAATTGTTCTTTTACTACTTCCTTATAGTTTATAATATTTAAAACTAATCGCTCTTTTGCGCTTAACGTACCATTTTTATTTTCTTTGATTGGAGTAGCTTTTAATTCAACACCAGCAATACGCATATCTGGTTCTCTATTACTGTCTTTTTCTTTACCAAACCAAGTCTCCCAAGCATCACCAGCACCGGATTTATGTGCCCCAGTAAGAGATTGATTATTATTAATTTCACTTAGGGTCTTTCCTATAGCTTTTATCCCATGATTATGGACTTCAGCTTTAGTTTTATATAGTTCATCTGTCATTTTTTCATCTCCTAATTTTAAAAACAATGAAATTCTTGCTTAAGTTCTATTGTAACTATTACTTGATCTTTTTTGAAATATAACTTATAATAAATTGTCGAACGAAATACCCTATAAAAAATAAATAGGGTAATAATATCTTCTTTATTGTATTAACAATCCTTAAATGGACTAATAGGAAAAGAAACATGTTTCATAAAAACGAGTAAAAATAATGGAAAACATGTGGAGAAGAATATAGAAGTAGTAATGAACACATTAAATCTGAATTTAATCAGGTTTTTAAAAAAGAGGTAGAAATAAATGACTTTAAATGTTTTTTCAATGTTTGATGGTGTCGGAGGATTTATTGTAGGACTAAACAATGCTAATTTAGCAATAGGAAACAATTTTTTTAACACTCTATACTCAAACCAATTCGAACCTTCAAGAAAATCTCAAGATGCTTACGAAGTCGGAATGTACCAATTTCCTAATATGAAGCATATACCAAATGACATCATGACTGTAGGTGATGAGAAATTTGAAGAAATGCAACAGAATGGCGTTAATATGATTGTCGGAGGATTTCCCTGTCAAGATTATTCAGTCGCACGATCATTGAAACATGAACAAGGAATCCAAGGAAAAAAAGGGGTTCTATTTTGGGAGATAATTCGTGCAACTAAGATTATTCGACCAGAATATTTAGTTTTGGAAAATGTTGATCGATTATTAAAATCACCATCAAAACAACGTGGACGTGATTTTGCGGTAATGCTTGCAGCTTTTAATGTACTAGGATATTCAGTGGAGTGGAGAGTTATCAACGCGGCTGACTATGGTTTCGCACAACGCCGCCGTCGTGTCTTCTTCTTTGTCTACCGGAATGATACGAGATGGGCTGCCCATGTTGACGAAGTTTTCGAACAGACTGAAGTCACTAGTCGCTCATTAGATGAAATTGTTGAGGGTCCAAATCAATATGATGACTATATTTTCACTCAAGGTTTGTTTGCTCGCCAATTTCCAATCCAACAACAAATAAAATTTGATGGTAATAGACCTCGTCACTCAAGTCATTGGCTCGGTGAAGAAACAGATTATGATAACTATATATTAAACGTTTCAGATAATTTTACAGGAACAATTTGGAATACAGGAATCATGAGACACGGTAGATACTTTACTATTGATACTGACCCAATTCAAGAGCAACCCACTACACTAGGGGATATCGTTCAACAAGCAAGAGAATACCATATTGAAAAATATGGAGAGGATGCTTACAGAACATACATTGCTAATTATGTAATTAATGATGAAAAGAAACTTGAAAAATTCCAATACTTGCGTGGTTCAAAACGAATTCCTCGTAATCGTCCAGATGGTACTGAGTATTTTTATACAGAAGGTGCAATGTCTCCGTACGATTCTTTGGATTTGCCTGCAAGAACGATGTTAACGAGTGAAGGTTCTGTCAATCGGTCAACCCATCTCCTATTTGAAAATGGTCAATACAGATTGTTAACACCAAACGAAGCAGATTTGTTACAGGATTTTCCTATAGAATGGACTAAAATGAAAAAAGGAATAGATGGTGTTGAAACTGAGGTCTCTGACCGCATGAGAATGTTCTTTATGGGTAATGCCCTTGTGACTGGAATCGTTAAGAGAATCGGTGTAGAGTTAGAAAGAATTATAAGCGAGTAACACACTGATTTGATATTATTTAATGAATCATATATTAGGTAGTTTTTTAATTAGATTTGATTTTATTTTCATTATTCAACTGATTACTTTAAGCACTCTTTGAGAGTGCTTTTTTACATTTGTTGTCATATGTCCTACCTCATTAAAAAAACGGTTCTATAATATTTGTTGAGGTATTCAAACAATTGGATGCATAAAAAAAGCACAGATTCACCTGATTTATATATACTTGAATTGTCTAGAAACAAGTAATAGAAAGGTGAACTTGGAGGTTAAGGGGGACAAGAGAGCATAATGATTATTATTATAAGGTGCTAATTTTGCGATTCGAAAGTTAGAATCATTAGCAGCTGTACTTTACTTATTGATTTGATGCAAAATGATTCGAGTTACCATAATTTTTTCGAATGAATTATGCAGTGTAAACCATTTTCTGTTGAAATATAAAGTATATAAATTACTAAATATATAAAATGTAATTAA
>NZ_JBHURE010000050.1:0-11370 GCF_042674095.1 Lysinibacillus sp. NPDC056959
GGCACTTCTTGTTCAATTTTGAACAGGAAGTGCCTTATTTCTGTCTCTATTCCTTATTCATTTTCGTTTAGTAGCTTTAATATCCGTTTCAAATTAACAGCGAATATCGTTGTAGCACCTTGAATTTCCATGCCAAATGTAGGTTTGAAATAAAGTCGTACTGTTTATAAAAAAGATGTACCGTTTAAAATAAAGTTATACCGTTTTACCCCTTTGGATAATTTTAATCTAAAGGGGTGTTTTTATGTCTAAACGAACTAGAACATCTAAAGTCGAAAAGTGGATTAAAGAAGGTCGTGGCTCTGGAGTTGGAGAGGATTATAAACCATGGTTAAACATTCAAGATGTGTCTTCGAAAGGTCGGTCTACACGTTTAAAAGGTATTAAAACAAATAGACAGCATGAATTTCTATCAGATTTGGAACGGAATTACTTTTATTTAACTGAATATTCGGATTCTGTTGTTGATATTCGAGAACAATTTCCTTTATTGCCGTTGGAAGAAACAATTGTCATTGCAGATGAATTAGGTCTTAAATATCCTACAGACAAAATGCCGAAGAGGTAGCTTCGTCGGCAGAAGAGCTAACAGCCAATGCTAACCAAACGAGCATTGCTACAGAAAAAGTGGCCATTTCAATTCAAGATGTTGCGTCGAGCGCAGACACGCAAACAACGAGTGCGAATAAGAATGCAGAATCGTTACAGGAGCTTTCTAAGGCCATCCTTCATATTGCGGAGATCTCATCTACTGTGACGGATCTTTCACAGCATGCAACGTTACAAGCAGATGAAGGTGGACAGGCAGTTCAGGATACAAAAGATCAAATGCAGTCTATTCATGTATCTGTGACCGATTCAAATACGAAAATTCAAACACTACATGAATGCTCTAAGCAAATTACATCCATTTTAGATGTAATTACAAGCATTGCAGATCAAACGAACTTACTTGCCCTCAATGCAGCGATTGAGACAGCAAAAGCAGGGGAGCACGGAAAAGGCTTTGCAGTTGTTGCTGATGAAGTAAGAAAGTTAGCGGAGCAATCACAGGGATCTGCGAAGCAAATTTTTGAACTAATCAATGGTATTCAATTAGAAACAGAACAATCTGTAAACATCATGGCAAAAGTTACAGAGGATGTTCAAAATGGACTACATGTATCGGATGAAGCCATCGCGAAATTCCAAGTGATTAAAACAAGCATGGATAAAATAACTCCTAAAATGGGAGAGGTATCTTCAGCCTCTGAACAAATGTCAGCAAGTGTACAAGAGGTGACAGCTATTACGGAGGATTTGGCATTTTCAGCTAAAGGTAATGCATCTGCTTCAGAAGACGTTGCAGCGTCTACAGAGGAACAATTAGCTTCGATGGAAGAGATTAATGCTTCTGCACAAGCTCTTGCGCATATGGCAGACGTATTAAAACAGATCATTAGCCAATTTAAATATTAACAGAATCAGATATAACATTCTTTTTTACATTTTCTACTGTTTTGCATATAAATAAAAGTACCCTATAAGATAAACTTTTTAGTGTCTATCTTATAGGGTACAGTTTAAAGTCCCACAGCAGAAGATTTTATTTATATTTATAAAATGGTTACCAAACAACAACACTTGGAATAGTTTCGGAGTAACCAATGGCTTTAAGGGGATGTTTCGAAGTGAAATGAAACCCAGCGCTAAGGGAAAACATACTTGAAAAATTAGGGACAACAGATTCCAAAAAGGCAACAAGGATAAACAGACTTTGTTGCCTTTTGGTTTAATCTAAATTCTTATGATTAAAGTAGTGATGCAGCCCTCAACAGAGTTTACTTGTGAATCTCATACACATTTAAATAATTCATCTTTTAGGTTATCTGCTATTGGTAAGCTATTCATATAATCAAACAACATTACTCGTACTATTCAAAAGTGCAATGGATATAGTGAATAGAAATATCCGTTATAAACACTTGGTTTTATGTGAATCTAATTTAGTCAATAAGCAATTAATAACGGTTGAAGGGTCTTGCAGTTTAAGTATGTTTGTATTTTATTTACGCGTAAGGAAATAAGTAACCTTCGATTTATCATAATTTATTAAATTGACCATTAAATTAGGTGAGGTAAAACAAACATTACATACCAATAAAGTATAAAAAAATAGCTCAAGAGTTTATTTTGAATGATTTATGTTAACTGTTAGTAATAAAATGAATTGAAATTAATGATAAGGATAATTTTGTGAATGTTTAAAGTATAAGATGGCTTTTTGAAATAAATATAAAATTTATGTAGAGGAGAATATAGAATAAGTATGATATGGAATCAAAGAAGTGAATTATATAATATAGAACCACTGGGGCTAGAAACAGGAATGGTAGAAAGCCTTAGTAGTTATATAATTCGTCTTGCTTATATACATAATCTTAATGTCGGGGATCTAGTAAATAAACTTATCATTCCTGAACTTAATAAAGATTATTTGATAAAAAGTGCTATTTATGGTGGTGACAGTTTTTTTGAAGGAGCTAAAACAATAAATGGATGTATGGATAATTCGATAGATACAGTAAGAGTGTTGGAATTATTTACAACAAGAAATGATTTATCTAATCTTACTTTATATCGCTTTAAAAGTTTTTTTTTCGCTTAGGAACTTATTCAATGATTACTTATCGTGGTGTCCAAAATGTATAAATGAATGGTCTGTTGAAAATTTGGAAATATATTATCCTCTAGTATGGCACTTGAAAAGTGTAGAAATTTGTGACAAGCACAACTGCTTCCTCTTAGATTTTTGTTTGAACTGTCATAAGAAAATGAAATTTCTTAGAAGAAAAAATATACCGGGATATTGTTCGAACTGTTTTATTTTTTTAGGAGATAGTAATCTGGAGACTGAAAAAAAAGAAGAAATAACAGACTGGCATAGATTTTTGAGTCTGAATATTCGCAATCTTTTAGAGTTAGACTTTAATTTAATTTATACGGAGTTTGTAATAATAGATCAATTAAATTTTATAAATGAAAAGTTTTTCGGAGGTAGTGTGTCTGAAATGTCTAAATTTTGCTGTATTCCAAATTCTACTTTGTGGTATTGGATTAAAGGGATAAATAAATCTACACTAGAGGGAATATTACTAATTTGTTTCAAATTGAACATTGAGATCATAGATTTTTTATTAAAGGGAGAAAAGGTGGATATAAATACTGATTCAATAAACTTATTATTCTCCAATAATGAAAAGTTACAAAGAGTATCTATCCCTATAGATTTCTGTTTAATAGAAAAAAAACTTGAAGGTATTCTGAAATTAGATATCCCAATTTCAATGACTGTAGCTGCTAATCAAATTGGAAGAGATAGACGTGTTTTGTACAGAAAATTTCCAGTGTACTGTAAAATGATCTCTCAAAGATATAGGATTTTCACCAAAGAAAAGGCGACTGAACGAATAAATTTATTAAAAAAAGAAGTACAAGTTATTTTTCAGTTGTTAATTGATGATGGAATATTTCCGAGTAGAAGGGAAATTGAAAAGAGATTAGGTAAAAGAAGTGTATTTAGAGAAAGAGTACTAAAGGAATATTGGAAGAACTTATTAGTAGAACATAAGCTTATTTAATAGTCAAAGGAAACGATTAACAATGATAGATTCAAACGAGTTTAAAAAGTGGACAAATAATTAAATTTAAACATAGAAACTGTAAAAAAATATAGAGAGTGAGAGAGTATCAGCATCAGCAAGGAGAGTTGGAGGGAGGAAACAAAATGTTAGTGGTAAATATAGTAGTAGAAAAATGGGCGATTTGAAAGCCGTAGAATTACACCGATTATATATATAATGGAATATAATGATGAAGTTATCGAGTACTATGATTAACCGTCAAAAATTAAAATATACTATGAACAAAATGGTAAAAAAGCGGCGTACTGGAAATTATATTTATTTATGATTTCTACTTTCAAGCGTATTCGGAATGCAACGGTGTTTGTGAATTGCAACGAGATTGGAAATGACATTAAAGGCTTTGCCGCTTTACTCGCAAGTCAGCTTCCTGGATATCCAAATATAAAAAACGCGGATCTCCTTTAAGACGGCATTCTCAACTTTTCCTATATTTGGGTATAGATAAGATCAATCTGTATAGACTGAGGATTTTAGTGAAATCTAAAAATGACATTTTATAAATGGGAAAAATCTAATTCTCATTAATTAGGATGAAAATGAATAATTAATAGATTATTCGACCATAAATAAATTAACAAATAGTAAAGATTTGGCTAGATGATTTTAAGTCTGAATTACTCCGACAGGTTGAGCTGTTTTTTTATAAATAGAATAGTAGTTCAAGATTTAAGTGTGAACTGAACTGATATATATAATTTATGGACAACATGGCATAAAAGAAAGGATTCTAGTCAATTCTATGTTTATAGTTTATTCATTGTAATAATAAACAATATGAAATGAGGGGGCATGGTAATTGGAAAGAAGTTGTTTATATTCAATTGAACCAATCGGAATTGGAACAATTAATGTAGAATCTCTTTGCAGTTATATCTCTAGATTAGCAGACGTCCACTGCGTAACAGTTGGTATTATGACTCATTTGATTGCACCCAAAGTAAACAAAAAATACACAAAAAATATGGTGTTTAATGTTGGAATTGGTTTTTATAAATCATCATCTGCCATTAGCGGTCATGGGAACATTGCAGATAATTTGATTGAAGTAAGCACATTCTTAACAAAGAGAAGGGATATTAGGAAAACTACGCTTGTTAATTGTAGGGGAATAGTTCCAGTTAGAGGTTTACTAAAAGGTAGTAGACATTGGTGTCCATCCTGTTTTCAAGCAGATTTAGAAAATAAACAGATATCGTTTATGAAAGACTAAGTTGGACTCTTCAACCGTTTCTTAAATGTATGATTCATGGCAGGACACTAGAGAGTGTTTGTCCATTCTGTAAGTCTAGTATGTATACATTAGAAAGAAAGAGTGTAGCCGGATATTGTTCGAAATGTTTTTGTTGGTTAGGAAACTATAAGGAATGTAAAAAGATGACTTTTAAAGGTGATGAGACCAATGAAGATTCATTGAGAATTTTTTTCTCTGAATTTATCAATTTGCCGTTTGAAAAAAATTGTGTTTCGCGCTCAATATCCTATTATTTAAATAGAAATTTTGAAGGTTCTTTAACAAAGGCTGCTGGTTTTTTTGGATACCCCAAGTCGACTTTATGGGGTTGGAAGGAAGGTACTAATTTACCTCCATTAAATGCATTGATAAAAATTACTATGAAATTACAGCTTAGTCTAACTGATTTCTTTAATATGGAGAAATCTAATATAACTTTTAAAAATGATTGTTCTGATAGAATAGTCTCCTCTGGAAGAGTTAAAAAAGATCATAAAAAGATTCTGAATTTTCTCAAATTGATAATCGCGGAAAAGAGGCCCTATTCATTAAGTAAGATAGCGAATCTGATGGAGTGTGACAGAAAGCTATTAACCCAGATGTACCCAAACGAATGCCAATAAATAAAAATGAATTATTTGAATAGCTTAGAAGTGGAAAAACAATTTAAAAATAATGCTATGAAAAAAAGTATTGATAATGCAGTTTATACTTTAATGAAACGGGGTATTTATCCAAGTAGTGGGAAAGTAGAGGAAATAATAGGTAAGGGAAAATCACATGAAAAAAAGTACCAAGATTATTGGAAAGAGAAGAAATCATCACTGACAAAATAATAATTAACTTGAAAGAAGAAGGGAGGAATAATTTTGAAAAAAGATTTAATGAAGCTGTTTCTTGAACTGAATATCGAGGAAAATGTAGTAAAGAAAATAGAGTGCATAAGAACATCTCAACCTTCACGAAAAGTAAGATCAAGTGGAAAAAATGTTTCTGGCTTTTATCCAAGTGAAAAAATGGGAGTAACTATTCAATTTGAAAGTAGGACCCTTGAATTAGCAGCTATCTATGAAAAAGAATTCGATTCAAATGTCGTTGAGTATTATGACCAACCGGAAACTTTTCCAATTCGATACCAAAATAAAGGGCGTAACACTGGACACTATTATACTCCGGACTTTTTCGTTATTGAAAAAGAATGGATAGGTTATGAAGAATGGAAGACTGAAAAAGAATTAGCCAACTTGATTCTAAAGTCTCCTGGTAGATATTGTATAGATGAAACAGGTGCTTTCCGATGCCCACCAGCTGAAGAGTATGCAAAAGCGTGTGGATTATCTTTTCGAATTCGTACTTCTAGCGAAATAGATTGGACACTCCAAAGGAATATTAGATTTTTAGAAGATTATCTAAATGGTGATAAAACTGCTGTTTCTTCAACCAGAAAAGATCTTATTATTAATTTGATAGCTGAGAAACCAGGTATAAGTCTTGAAAGATTACTAAATATGAAACTTGATTTTAGTGCTGATGATATTTACCATCTTCTTGCACAAAATGAGATCTATGCTGATATCAAAGAAACTTTAATCACTGATTTTGATAAGTTCTCAATATATCTAAATAAAGAATCAGCGAACGCATTTTACAATATGGCTAATGCAAATGTAAAAGATACATTAAATATATCAGCTCTCAACATTTATCCGTTACAACCTCTCTTATGGTCAGCAGAACCCTGTACAATTTTAAGCATAAGCGAATCCAGTATTTCTATTATGAATGGAGAACAGGAAGTTAAAATCCCACATGTTCTTTTTGAAAAACTATATCAGGAAGGTACAATAAAACCCCTCAATGATACTAATAATGAATCAACCACTTCAGAAGAAGTTATAGACATTATACTTAGTGCTTCACCCAAAAGCTTGGAGGAGGCTAATCGTAAATATTGTGTTTTGCAAAACCACTGGAATGGCATCTCATTAGAAGAGTTAAAGGTTAGTCCAAGAACATTTAGGGATTGGGTGAAGAAATACAAAGATGCCCAAAGTCAATTTGGAAATGGTTTTGTAGGGCTATTAAATAAAAGAAATAATCAAGGAAATAGAGAACGAAAGCTATCTCCTGAAATTATAGAATTAATGGATGAATATATCAAAGAGAAATATGAAAATCCACGCAGTTCTAATCTTAATTCAATCTATAAACGATTTTATCAAGAATGTATAGATAGAGGATGGACGCCCCCTAGTAACGTTACATTTTGGCAAGCATCAAAAAAGAGATCCATCCATGTTCAAACAGAAAAAAGAAAAGGGCCGAAAGCTGCATATGACACAGAAAAGTTCTATTTTGAGATACAAACAACTACTCCAAGGCACGGAGATTTCCCATATCAGATTTCCCATATCAGATTTGTCATTTAGATCATACTGAACTAGATATTGAATTAATTTGTTCAGATACACATGAAAACTTAGGTAGACCTTGGCTCAGCCTATTAATCGATGCCTATTCCAGAAGAGTATTAGCTTTCTATTTAACATTCGATCCACCTAGCTACCGATCTTGTATGATGGTTTTGAGAGAATGCGTAAAGAGAAATTCAAGATTACCAAAAATGTTAGTAGTAGATGGTGGTAAGGAATTTCATAGTGTTTATTTTGATACATTGTTAGCCAAATATAATGTCACTAAAGCACAGCGGCCGGGAGCAAAGCCTAAATTCGGTTCTGTCTGTGAAAGAATGTTTGGTACTACTAACACTGAATTTATTCATAATCTATTAGGGAATACACAAATAATGAAGAAAGTTAGAGAAGTGACTAAAAAATTCAACCCTAAACATAATGCCATTTGGACATTTGAATCATTACACGAAATGATGGATGAATGGTCTTATCAAATATATGATCAGCAAATTCATTCAACATTAGGTACTACTCCAAGGAATTTTTATGAAAATCGATTATATAAAACTGGTAAGCGAGAGCATACTTTTATTAGATATGATGAATTATTTGAAATAATGACGTTGCCCTCTACTCCAAAACAAAAAGCTAAAATTCAACCTGGACGTGGGGTTCGTATAAATAACATTTATTATTGGGGAGATATGCTTGATCACCCGGAACTGGAAGGACAGAGTGTTTTTGTAAGGTATGATCCATTTGATATGTCTACTGCTTATGCCTATGTAAATAAATATTGGATTAAACTTAGGTCTGAAAATGTTATGCTCTTTGAAAATCGTACCGAAAAAGAGATACAAATGGCTACTGTCGAACTTAGGAAACGTATGAAGAATGTTGGAAAGGCTGTTGAAATTACAGGAAAGATAATTGCAAATTTCCTTGATTCAGCAGAGTCAAAAGAAGTTCTACAAATACAACATTTAAAAGATAAGGCAGCGAAATTATCGACAAAAGTGACTGATGGGGAAGATAATCAAAGTAATAATAATGCTCCTAAATTTAAAGGAAGGCATCTTTCTATTGTGAGTGAAGAAAGTAAAAATCCTTCTAAAAAACAGGAGGAAATTGATACAAAAAAATTCATCATCTATGAGGAGTTTTAGAAATGGATAAACAGCTATTTCCTAAGGACCTAATGCTTAAATCAGCTAATGAAAAAATAGATTACTTTAAAAATCTCACTGTGGCTCATCCGAATTTGATGAAGGCTTATGAAGAATTTAAAAATAAGATTAGTGTTGCCGATAAAAATGAGATTTTACTTATTTTTGGACCCAGCGGCGTTGGGAAATCAACATTATTTAATAGGATATTTGAAGATTATACTAAAGCATATTTGACAGAAATGCTTCAAGATAAAGGATTAATATCTATTGTTGGTACAGAAGCAGTTGCACCTGATGATGGGCGTTTTGATTGGAAAGATTTCTATATTAGATCTTTGACTGCTCTTAATGAGCCATTAATAAATTATAAAGTTAATATTGAAATTCATTCTAAAGGAATCGTGCCAACCGATAAAAGTAAAAATGCATATAGAAGGGCAATGGAAAACGCTTTAATATATAGAAAGCCACATGCATTTTTAATTGATGAAGCTCAACATATTTCTAGGATAGCACGAGGAAAAAGCCTTAGAAACCAGATGGATACAATAAAGTCTCTTGCCTCCATTAGTATGGTTCCGTTTGTTTTATTTGGGACCTATGAAATTCTTAAATTTAGAAATCTAAGCGATCAACTAATTCGTCGAGGAATTGATATACATTTACCAAGGTACAAAGCCGATATAGCAGATGACAGGGAGGCTTTTCAAAATGTTTTGTGGACATTTCAGAAGCATCTTCCATTTAATAAAGACCCGAATTTGATAGGTCACTGGGAGTACTTTTATTTGCATTCGGTAGGCTGCGTTGGCAATATGAAGTTGTGGTTTAATCGAACACTTGATTATTCTTTATCTAAAGATATGAACAAAAAGACTTTGACAATAAATGACTTCGAAAAATTTGAACTTAGTTTAGAAAAGGTAGAGAAAATGGCGGATGAGGCTACCGAAATGGAGAAGTACGTAGAAGATAGCGATAATGAGTATAAGCTTAGGGAGAGAATTAGTCTAAAGCTTGGAATGGGTGCCAATCAAAGTGAAGAAATAAGCACCTCTCATAAGTCTTCGAAGCAAAGAGGAAGGGTAGGTGAAAGAAAACCAAATCGAGATCGAATTGGAGTCGACGGATACAAAGATAAAAATACATCAAATTGAGGTGATTAAATGCTTACCTTATGGAATGATGAAAACATTAAAAGGCCTGAGAGGAGTATTTGCTATCCATTAGAACCAATGTGTAAAGATAGTATAGATGTTGAGAGTTTGACTAGTTATATCCAACGGATTTCTGATGCTCATACCATAGCTGTTTCAAGTCTAGTTAAGCATTTAATATTTCCAACTAAATATGCAGATGATACTCAGGAATTTACAGTTAATAAACTTTATGAATCGTATTATAAATCATATGCTATAAATGGATATAATCAACAGGCTTCATTTATTTTGTATGCATTGAGGAAATTAACGGGTGGAAAAGACTTAGATGATTTAACATGGTTGAAGATTGCGCCATTATTATCTCAAGGTGATATTAAAGTTTCAAGGCATTGGTGTCCCGCTTGTATATATGAACAAAAAAATGAAAATATGGCCTATGAAAAGCTTATATGGTCCCTAAATTCAGTTACACTATGTTTAATTCATAATTGTTATTTGGAATCAATTTGTCCGTTCTGTAAAAAGGAAAATAAACAGTTAGATTTGAATTCTGTAATTGGTTATTGTTCGAAATGTAAGAATTGGTTAGGTTCTAATCTTGTAATAAATAATAATACATGTGAAGAAACTAAAGAATGGCAGAAGTGGGTATACAAAAATGTAGAAGAACTTATGAAAAGTGAAATGCAAGAGTTTCTCAATCGCGATAATATTTTAAATGCAATAAGTAATTTATTAACTAAAAATTTCAATCGGACTAATAATTCGATATTTAATTTGGCGAAAAATATGGGTTTTAATAGAGCAGTTTTAGCCCCATGGAAAAACAAATCTAAGAAGATTTCTTTTGAATCATTATTAATATTAAGTTTTTGCGTAAATGTTTCTATAGAAAAAATTCTATTTAAAGAAAATGAGTTTAGTATAGATATCAATCAAATCAGACCAGTTAAAAAGGACATTTTTAACAAAAAGAGCTTCATTAGACTTAGCATTGAAGAAAAAAGAATTGCACTGAATCAGTATATTGATAGCGAAGAGTATCCACCGCTTAAATTAAGTGATGTAACTAAACAAATTGGATATAAAAGTAATGAATCATTAAGGGCGTTTTTTCCAGATGAATGTCGATTTATAAGCGCTAGATATAAAGCATATAAATCGAAAGAAAAAATTGAACAAGTAAAAAAAATAAAACAGCAAATTAATGAATGCGTTTCTACTGCTTTTGAAGAAGGGAAAGTGCTTAATAAGAATTACATTTATAGCAAAGTTAAAATAGGGAAGAAATTTGCAGAGCCTGAAATTCGAGATTACATAAAGGAAGTTCTAGAACTTCGTCGTAAAGACTTTTATTAAAAGTGTTGCAAAATCGCTAATTATTCCAGTGAAGTGAATCCTACAATTAGCTTCGAGAACAGATACAATATGTTTCTAGAGTTCTTGTCTGTTTATTGACATAATGGGGATTTTATTTTGTTCGATGCCTACAATTGATTATAATTGTAGGCATTTATTTGATTGTCTACATAATTCAGAGTTCAAGCCGTTTAACACATTTATATTATTTCCGCTGTCTACTTGACGGGGGGCAGTTCAATTGAAGGCAGCTTTTTTTATTGAACTAAACCAGCTAATAGTTTGTCAATAATTTTCTGTTAAAAGTTTAATAGGCACGTGCTATACTAAAAAGTGCATGACAAATAA
>NZ_JBHURE010000051.1:0-8265 GCF_042674095.1 Lysinibacillus sp. NPDC056959
AAAATGATTTACTACATGATGTACTTGATTTCATGTCTACAATTAATGAAACTGTTTTGCACGAAGCGAATGAATACAAAAAGAAAAAGCTACTCCAGATTAGTGGTCGGCTAGACAAAGTTGATGGTCAACATAAATTAGAGACCAAATTCAAAATTGTCAACACTGAAACTGGGGAAGCTCTTAAAGCATATTCTTAATTGCTTTGCATTATACATTAAAATTAGTAATTTATCAATCTGATAGAAGGTCTTACAGGTAATCTGTAAGACTTTTTATTAATTTATGTTAAGTTTAATAAAAAAACAAAAGAGGTGTTTTAGAATAAGGATGGTTGATATGGGACGAAAAAGAAAAGATTTAGTAGATAAATCTACTCCATTGATTTTAAGAGTAGACAATAAAACTCTTTTTTTACTTTGTGAAAAATTAAATATTGATTTTGATAGTAATGCAGAAGCCTTTGATGATGATACTAAGAAGGAGATTATTTTGGAAATTCAAGAAATTGTAAAGAAATTTGTAAAATAGTAGTTGCTAAATTTCTCTTTTTTTTTTAAGATTAGATAGAACAAATAATCCATACAGAATATTTGTTCGTAAAAACTAAAAATAAAAAGGAGGCAATCTATCATGAAAATGCAAGTAATTGTTATTCAAGCAAATCACTATGATATGGAAGACAATAAAGGTTTGTCAGTGCGAATTGTAGGAGATTATGAAGAAACAAATAACAAGTTTGGTTTATCAGTGACGGATGCTACAGTAAAAAATTATGAAGAGGTAAGACTTTTAAAACATCATAAAAAAGATTTACCAGCAGCGTTTAATGCAACAATGAGTATTGTGACAAAAAAGGCTTCTAATGGTAAGGATATGCCATCAGTTGCTTTATCAAATCTAGAATTTGTACATGCTCTTCAATTTGCTGAAAAAAAACCTTCTGCTGCGGCTAAATGACACCAAGTTTAATTTTTTCAATCGTTTGGGAAACAATTAAAAGTTTTTTTTCGGCAAAGGAAACTTATTATATAATCGGTGTTTTTGTAGTTTTAAAGATGCTTAATAAAAAATTTAAAATGAAAAAAGGGCGATTCGTTAAATGAACGAAGAGATAATTGTTGAACCAGTTGACCCAGTTGACCCAGTTGACCCAGTTGACCCAGTTGAACTAGTTGAACCAACAGTACCAACTTTAACTGGTTGGGATAGTGTGACGCCTGAACAAATAGAAACGTTCTTTGAAAATATCGAGGTAATTAAATATATAGGGTTATATTTAATTGGTACAGTTTTCGGACTTATTGCTCTCGCTATTGCTGTTATATTTTTTATAGCTTGGAGGTCATAGTATGGATCCGAATGATTTAATTTTACCGATTGCTTTAAAAGGTTTAAGTTTCGGTTTTATACTCGGTTTTACGTTTGGCTTTATAGGTAGGGCTATCACTAAATCTGAACAAGTTCTCAATTATTTCGGACTTGGAAGGAGGTGAAATAAAATGTCGAACGTACTTAATCATATTACTACAACTTTAAACAACTCTAAAAAACGTGTAACTGGAATTTTCATGTTTTCATTCTTAATGGCTTATGCATCTTTCGCAAGTGCTGCAGGTGCAACTGCTGACACAGGTACAGTAACAGCTATTACAGATGGTTTCGAAGGTTTAAAACTTACAGCTTTAGCTGTAGTTGCAGCAATCGCGGGTATTGCTATCTTACTGTTTGCGGCTCCTTTCGCTTGGCAATACGGTAAGAAAGTATTTAAAACTGTTGCACGATAAAAAAGAGACTGCGGTCACAGTCCCTTTTTTTCCACCAAATTAAATAAACAACTGGATAGAGTGTCTTAACTGGCACTCTATTTTTTTTGAAAGGTGGCTTTATGTTGTTTAAAAAAACAATTTTAATTATGTGTTGCACTGTTATTTTAACATTTAATTTAACTATGAGCTATGCAAAGGCTAATTCTGCGGTTGCTCAATTTGAGGAATGGGCTGCGGCAACTTATGCCGGTGTAGTTACAGGTACGATGGCTGTTGCTACTGGAGCCATGCATGCAGAACAGTACTTAATGGATAATGTGGACGCAATGTATCAGACGGCCAAAGATTCTTGGAAAACGATGGCGCCTGACATGAAAAAAAACTTTCTATCCAGTATTGATCAAATGGCTGACGGTATTGTTACTGTAGGGGATTGGATTACAGGTGCGTTGGATGCTCTTAAACCAAATTTCGGTGATAACACAGATACAGGCACAAGCATAGGTGGTGTAAATTATATATCTGCATCTGGTAAAGGTCATGCGATGTTGTCTGTTCAAAATGCAATTACTAGTAGTCTGTTGTTAACATATACAGATTCTAGTAATGCAAAAAGTCGTGCATCTAGTTCTTTTGAAATTTTATTAACGAGTGGGACATTTGGTGATAAAAATTCATATGCAAGAATTTATGTTAATGGTTCTAACAAAGAGTCTATAAATTTAGGTGAATTATCAGATGCTGAATATGGTGTTTTGTCGGAAGCAGCAAGTAAGGTTAAAACTCCTGCAGGTATGATTTCGTTTGGTGCTACCATTGGTGCACGTATTTCATTGGAATATCGAGATGGTACTGTTGTTAGTCCTGGTACTGGTTCAAGTACTTATAATCGCTTGGACGATTGGATACGTGAGCGTGCTATTCCTAATGGTCAACTTGGAGTTTATAATCCAGGTGCACAAGCATATACACAGGATGGTTATAGACTTGGTTTATCAACTGATGGACAAACCTTATTACAATTACCAGACGGTATCCCTTGGGAGGGGGTAGCCGATTGGAAACAACCTTTATTAAATACTGTAGATGGTACTACAGCGGTTTTAGATACAGCGGTGGGTTCTTGGATAAATGTTGCTACAGGTGCAAAAATACGTGATGCAACGGTTGGAGAAATTGCGAAAGCTTTAGGCGTATCTACGGCAATTGCTGAAGGTGTATTGAGTCGTGCGAAAGTGGAAGAAAAAGCACGAGAACAGGGTGGTACAGGAACGACTACTGGTAGTTTAAAAAATCCAACTAAAAGTATTGTCTGGACACCACTTATAATGGCTGGAACTGCTATGACAACAAAATTTCCTTTTAGTTTACCTTGGGATTTGATTAAGCAGTTAAAAATATTCGATGTATCTCCAAAGGCTCCGAAATTTGATGTTAATGTGCCTGAATATTTACAGATAGATGGTTTATCGATACCTTTTGCATTCACGTTAGATTTATCAATGTTTGATAAGGTCGCTGTAGTTGTCAGGTGGTTTAACATAATCATTTGGGATATTGCGCTGATATTAATTTTGAGAAGATTACTTCCTGAATAGGAGTTTTGTAGATGGCTGATTTATTTAAAGGATTTTTAGATACTGTTGGAGATTTTATTATTACGATTTTTAATTATTTAATTGCTGGTATTGGTACGGTTTTGGGGTGGATCGTGTCTATTTTTCCTGATTCACCGTTTTCCAATCCGTCTACACCTCCGGAGCTAATAAATTTGGGATGGGTAACGTGGTTGTTGCCATTTCCAACAATGATACAACATACCATATTGCTTGCTGCTGCTGTACTGACTTATTACGGCATTAGAGTACTTGCAAGATGGATAAAGTTAGTGAGGTCATAAACATGATTTGGACGTTTATTTTAGTTGTTTTGTTTGTACCCACCTTTTCTGTAACAGTGGCTCTTATTGTAGATGCAATACGTGATATTGAGGGAGGTAGACGGTGATTGTAGAACACATAATTACTTTTATATCGTTTACTGTGATTATTTGGGCTTGGACAAAGCAAGGTGGAGCAAGGCTTTCACTTAAAGAAACATCAAGATTTTTCACTGTCGTTTTATCAGTTATTACAATACTTGTATTTACAGTATCGCTTGTATCGCTTGTTATAAGGGGTGAATTATTTTGACGATAGAATTTTACACTGGAACGCCTGGTAGTGGGAAAAGCTATCACGCATTAGAAACTATAATTGATTATCTTGAAAAAGGTAAGCATGTAATTGCTAATTTTCCTCTTAATTTTTTGCCGTACATGATTAAAAAAGGTTGGGCTGATAGATTTATGTATATACCTGACGAGTACCTTATGGGTGAGAATGGTATGTCAATGTTATGGCAAATTAGTTATGAAAAAATTTATGATGAAGTGCTTATGTTTCCTGAAAAAAATCCAATGATACACAGATTTTTTGGTCAGGGTGAAGGATTATGTTTGGTTGTTATCGATGAATCAGGTAACTACTACCCTCCAGATGAAGCAACGCATCCAACCCAAAAGAAATGGAAATTATTTTTTAGACAACATAGAAAAATGGGATATGATTTTGTACTTATTTCACAAGGTACTAATGATATTAATAAATCGATTCGTAGTTGTGTTGAATATGAAATAGCACATCGTAAAGCAAATCGTGTAGCACCTTTTAAATGGCTTCCTTGGACTCTTTTCTTTTATGTGAGGTATTGGACCGCGGATAGAAAAAGACAGCTCTTAGGCTCTGAATCTAGCATTTATGTGAAGCGTTTTGCTGCTTTGTATGATACTCATATGATGTTTGGTCAATTTGAGGATAAAATGGATCTTTCATTTGATGATTTAGATATAGATTTTGAATTTAAATTTGGAAATGTGCTACTTGCAGCTATGGAGGAAGATGATGAAAAAACCGAAAAAATTTCATCTTGATACAAAACTTTGTGAATTGATAGATAGTATTTCGGAGCATTATAAGGTTTCTCGTTCAGTTTTTGTTGAAGAATTAATTTTATCTGTTTTAATGCCTGACAAGTTTTATATACAAACAACGTTAATTTTGAATGATGATTTTTATAAAGAACAAGTTGAAAAATATCTACTGGAGGGATGAGAAATGCTTTTTAATTTATATAGTGCGTTACCAATACCGTTGGCAAAGAAGATAAAAGAAGGGTCTCAGCTTGCAGATAAATTAACAACAATTGTTATGCAGCCATTAGAATTTGCGTATTTACACGTGTATGAAAGAATTAATGGTGTTTATGTCTATCAAAAAACTTTTCGTTTAAACTGATAATTTATGTATTTACACTTAAGTTATTAACTAAAATGTATTTACATTAATATGTTTACAATGCTATAATCTACTAAACAACTATTGGGAGGTTATGGCAATGTTAGCTAAAAGTATTACAAGAACATATAGACAGGATGCAATAACTCTAGCTTATTTGGATGCATTGGATAAAAAACTTGGTGGTGGTCATAGTGCTTTAATGCGTAAGGCTATTGCTGATTTAGCGAAAGAAAACTTTAATGCAGAAGAACTGAAGAAATTGCAAATGGATGTTTTGTTTAAGGAATTTCAAAAAGCAGAGTAACATGATGATACCTATAAAGTAGGGAGTGAATAATGATATGACTAATATAAAAAGTATGAATGTAAGTACTGTTATTAGTAGTGTATCTTCGGGTCAAATAAAAGTTGATGAAATAGCTTTAGCCTACGGTAAAAGTAATAGAACAATACAGAAGTATATCAAGTCGTTAGGATATGTTTGGGATGCTAAGGAAGGGAAGTACTTAGCTGCAGGTGATTCTTACGAAATCGTTAATGATAGCAAGTTATTTACTGAAATTGTAGAGTCATATTCAACGGTAGCCAATAAACAGCCTACTAAAACTGTTACTAATAATAGTAATAAACCTAATAACAGTACTGTAGATAGTACTAAAACAAATATCCGTAGTAATATTGATAGTATTGATGCAATACTATTTGGGAAGTCTATAGAAAGCCAAAGAGTACAGAGGGCATACTACTTAGATAAGGATATTGCTACTATCATTGATGGTGTTGACGGTAAACAAAAAAGTAATTTGGTCAATGAATGTTTGCGTAAGGTGTTTGAGCAAAAAGGTCTTTTATGAAAATGATAAATAAATGCTGAAAACCTGGTGCTGCAGCTGCGATTTTTGCAAGAATTTTAATAATCAAGGGGGAATTAACATGTTTGATGAATACATTGGGATTCCTGGGAAAGGAAAAACTTATAGAGCTTATAAAAGGGGGGTGTAGAGATGGACAAACAAGAATTTATGGATAGAAAACGAGTTCTATTTGAAGAATTTTTAGAAGTTATTGAGACGATGGATTATCCAAAGCAGAAAGATTTTATCGATAATTTTTTCAATCATTTTTTTAACAGTATTTATGAAGAGGGAGTTTTTGAGGCTACTCAACGTGTTGTGGCTTTGAGATAGGACTCTCACCGGCTTGCCGGTATTAGCGCCAAGGTAGGGATGATTCCCTGCCGCTGGAACGTAGTGGAGGCTGTATTTAAGGCTAAACAATATATTATATTGCGTAACGGCGTGAAGCAAAATTTAACTAATTGCTATTGGTGCTTTACCCTCCTTATAAGCTCTCTTTTCTTAATTGGAGGTAATAGATGATTTGCATAGTTATGCGACACGATAGTGTAAAATGCGAACCAACGCGCGGATGGTTACGCAAAGAGGGGCCCCTCTGGGGAGATTGCTTTGCGCTTGCCCCCGCACGTTGCTTTGAAGATTTTAAGGGAGACGGGGCGACTATGTAACCCGCCCCATGAAACAGGAGTACGTTTTCCCGACGAAACCTTGCTGTAACTAGGTTAGTCAGACATTTTCGCTTGTCAAAATAACGGTTTTTTTGACACGAAGGGAGGAATAGTTTTGATTAGTTATAAAGCTAAAAAAAGTTTGCTGTATAGTGAGCTAGATGCACCTAGAAGAAATTCATTTTTTGATTTTACTCAAAAGAAATTTATGCATAACATTGACTCACTTTATTATTCAATCACTGTTAAAAATGATTGGAAGTATGATTCTAACTGTGTTTTATTTAAAAGTTATCTTGCTAGTTTTCAGGAAAAAGCACAAAGAGAAATGGAGTTAATGCCTGTTTTTACAACTGAGCAAATGCGTGAAGATGTGGATTTAAATCTTACTGGTGAATGGCTCATGAATGGTATAGCGTTGAGTCCTATTTATAAGCATGATTTACAAAAGCCTGATAAATATTTTGTTATGATTGCGCCAAATCTTCCAAACGAAAACACTCCTCAACTTATAGTGCAAGTAAGGTCACAATACTTGTGGCTTAGAGGTGAAAAGACTGCTGTTAAAGAGAGTCTATCGGAGATAGAAGAATTATTATCACAATTTGCAATAGAGATTAAAGAAGTTAAAGAGAATCGTATTGACTATGCATATCATACAAATTATGTTCAAAATCCTACGAGTTATTTTAAAAGTGAAAATCTTAATCGTATGCAATGTAGTAATTTTAGTCGTTGGTCGATGGAAGGTAATTTTAGAGGGCAATTCGAGGTTGAAGTGGATTATGTAACTCTTGGACGTAAAAAATCTAATAATCTTTTTTTTAGGATTTACGATAAGACGAAAGAGGTTATTCAACAGGGGTATAAGCAATTTTTTATACAAATCTGGTATTTAGAAAAGATGATTTCTTACTTTGATTTGTATTGCATTGAAAAAGCTTTTTTAAATCCTAGTGCTGATAATTATAAATATCTTGATGTAGCTAGATTGGAATTTTATTTGGATTATGGTAGTGATAAAAAAATTAAAGAGGAAATAACATATTTGCTTGGTGATCAGTCTCGTGATTATGAAAAAATTATTGCTTTAGCAGATTATTTAACTCCTCCAGTCACAAAGGTATTGAATGTTGAGTTAGAGACTAAGCGAAAATTTTATTCTACAATGGATAAATCAATGGCTGCATTAAAAGTTACATCCGTTGAACCTACTCATTATTCAGCTAAGCTCTTCCGTATCTTGGATAATAAAGCTCTTTTTCATGATTACATAACTTGTAATAATGGTCTAAAGGGGATTATAAGATTCATAGATTATAAAGCTAAAAATCGGTTGGGGAAACCTTGGGCTGATAAAAATGATTTTCCTACTTCTGATTTTTGGAAAAGGCTGCAGGGGATTGGGACTGATTGGGATAGAGATGATGTTGAATTGATACGAGAGTATCAGCAAAATTTAAGCTTAACATTGATAAAAAAACGTCTTGTAAATCAAATGAGTACCTTTAGTTTATATGCTCATGGTGATGATGTACAAAATGATTTACTACATGATGTACTTGATTTCATGTCTACAATTAATGAAACTGTTTTGCACGAAGCGAATGAATACAAAAAGAAAAAGCTACTC
>NZ_JBHURE010000052.1:0-8106 GCF_042674095.1 Lysinibacillus sp. NPDC056959
TCCTCGCCTGGGGATCCGCTTCCCTTCCGCGGGTATTGCTTCTTCACCCGGGGATTCACTTCTCTTTCGCGGGTATCTCTTCTTCGCTCGGGGATTCACTTCTCTTTCGCGGGTATCTCTTCTTCGCTCGGGTATTCGCCTCCCTTCCGCGGGTATTCCCCTTCCTTCCGCGGGTATTTGCCTTCCCTCCGCGGGTATTTGCCTTCCTTCCGCGGGTATTCGCCTCCCTTCCGCGGGTATTCCCCTTCCTTCCGCGGGTATTCCCCTTCCTTCCGCGGGTATTCCCCTTCCTTCCGCGGGTATTCGCCTCTCTTCCGCGGGTATCTCTTCCTCGCCTGGGGATCCGCTTCCCTTCCGCGGGTATTGCTTCTTCACCCGGGGATTCACTTCTCTTTCGCGGGTATCTCTTCTTCGCTCGGGGATCCGCTTCCCTTCCGCGTGTATTCGCCTCCCTTCCACGGGTATCTCTTCCCTCCGCGGGTATTCACTTCTCTTCCGCGGGTATTCCCCTTCCTTCCGCGGGTATCCGCCTCTCTTCCGCGGGTATCTCTTCCTCCCCCGGGTATTCGCCTTCCTTCCGCGGGTATCTCTTCCTCGCCCAGGGATTCACATCTCTTCCGCGGGTATCTCTTCTTCGCCCGTGGGATTCTCTCGTTCCGAGGGGATTCGCTTCCTCTTCCCGCGCATAAAAAAAAGCGATTTCTGCTGTATATGCAAAAAATCGCTTTTACTTTATTTTATAGCGTCGAAACGTTTATAAGCTACTAATCTTGTAGACCAGTAAGAGTATGTAACGTCTGATACTTCAACACCGTCTGCTCCTGCATGGATAAATTTATTGTTGCCTATATAAATACCCATATGAGAGATGCCCTGTTTATACGTATTTTCGAAGAATACTAAATCGCCGGATACCGGATTATTAACTTGTGTTGAATTATCAAAATAGCCTTCGCTACTGTTTCTGCCAATTTTTAATCCACCTTGATTAAAGGCATAGTAAATAAGGCCACTGCAATCTAGACCATCTGGTGTGTTGCCACCGTAGAGATATGGTGTTCCTACTAATGAATTCGCTACTTCTACTGTTTTCTTATTGATAGCTTGTCCATTTGCAGTAGGATCTTTTGATGTTCCTGCACCTGAAGATCCGTTATTATGTACTGTTTCATTCCCGGGTACTGAAGCTCCCGCAGATAATTTTAACACTTGTCCAATGTAGATTGTGTCTGTCGCAAGCCCATTCCAGTCTTTGATTTCCTTTACTAATATATTATATTGCTTAGCGATTTTAGATAAGGAATCGCCTTTAACGACTGTATGGGAAGTAGCTGTAGGTTTTGATGGTGTTGTTGTTGATGGATTTGAAGGTTTTACCGTTTCGTTAGTCGTTTGTTTTGAAATTTCAAGCTTTTGTGCGACATAAATCATATCATTCTTTAAATTGTTCCAAGTTTTTATGTCTTGTACTGTTACTTTATGGCTTGTAGCAATTTTAGATAAAGTATCTCCTTTTTGTACGGTGTAAGTAGCGGCTTCTGCACTTTGTAATGCTAAAAAAGAAGTAGCAATAGTTGTTAAAGCAAGGATTCTTAATTTTTTTGTCTTTTTCATACCAATTTGCCTCCATTCGTGCTAAAATATTTCCTTGTGTGTCTATCATACTAGATATTTTCGTAATCAGAAATCGGAAAAACTGACTATTTTTCAAACAATTTATGAATCTTAATCAATCCGACATATTCTGACAAATAATAAGAGATTATTGATTGCAAGAATAGTATTCGTATGATAACATACACTTCTGTATTTAAAATTTTTAGAAAGTTTAATCTTTTCAAATTTAAAGGAGTTTTAATTTTTATGAAAAACATTTTGCTTTTCATCAAAGAGAATCTAGCAGTAGGTTTACTATTATTTGCCTTGTTTTTAGGCGCCGGAAATATTATCTTCCCCCCATTATTAGGTCAACAAGCTGGTGAACATATAACGTCAGCAATGATTGGTTTCTTAATAACAGGTGTTGGGTTACCACTATTAGCCATCGTTGCGATTGCGAAGGCGGGTGGCGATCTACAAATACTAGCAAACCGTGTTGGCGCTACCTTTGGTATTATTTTTACATCAATTGTTTATTTAGCGATTGGTCCATTTTTTGCAGTGCCGCGTACGGGTTCTGTTTCCTACGAAATCGGAATTGTCCCATTTCTTCCAGAGGGAGCAGCAGATCATTGGGCACCACTTTTGATTACTTCTGTTATATTTTTCGCCTTAATACTAGTATTAGCAATTAACCCTTCAAAGCTTGTTGATCGCGTTGGGAAAATTTTAACGCCTGTTCTATTAGGTGTTATTCTATTGCTCGCTATTAAAAGCTTTATTTCCCCAATGGGTGAACCAGGGGCAGCTATAGGAAAATACACTTCGTCACCTTTGACTGAAGGCTTTGTTCAAGGCTATTTAACAATGGATGTACTTAGTGCATTAGTATTCGGAATCGTTATATTGCAAGCATTACGCGACATGGGTATGTCAGATACTAAGAAGCAAGTCAAAACGACAATTTTCGCTGGTATTGTTGCCGCAATTGGCTTGTCGTTTGTCTATATCGCACTTGGACAAATTGGTAACACTAGTATTAATGCAATAGGCACTTTTGATAATGGTGGTACTATTATAGCGAAGTCAGCTGAAGCTCTTTTTGGTACACTCGGGACTATTATATTATCTGCCACAATTTTACTAGCGTGTATATCTACTGCTGTAGGTTTATTGACTGCCAATGCTCAATTTTTCAATAAACTATTTCCAAGTGTTTCGTATAAAACGTTTTTAGTAATTTTCACAATATTCAGTGCAGCGATTACTAACGTTGGTCTTGAAACAATTATTAGTGCATCACTACCTGTATTATTAATCATCTATCCACTAGCGATGGTGTTAATGGTTCTTTCACTTTTCGATAACTTCTTTAAAGGTGGAAAAATTGTTTACATTTTAGCATTAATTCCTACATTCCTTGTTAGTCTGAATGATGGTTTTAAGGAAATGAAGATTACGATTACACCATATGTGAACATTTTAAAAACTTTACCATTATATGAACAAAGTCTAGCATGGCTTGTACCTGCAATAGTCGGTGCACTTATCGGCTTTGTTATTCATAAGCTAACAAAAAAATAAAATATCTTCATCTATATGATAACTAGAATCTGCTTTCCTTTTTTGCGAATGTCCTTTACTTTTTCGCAAAAAGTTAGCAGATTCTTTTTTGTAGGAAACCCCGTCTGTTGCGCGAAGAAGGAAAAATGTCACCTACAACTTTGGTGATAAGCCCTATTACAGTTATATGGAAAATCATGTATACTATATATTAGAAAAGAGGTGTCCTATGAAAAGAGTATTGTGGTCATTTGTATTCGTTCTAAGCTTTTTCATCTTTCCGTTAACAAACGCTTCTGCTGCAAGCAATGAACAACAGCTTGTAAAGGAAATCAAGGAAATTATTACGGAAAATTACGTGGGAACTATCCATGGAAATTTGCAAAAGGCTAAAACGATTCCTGAAATCATTGAAATGCTAGATCCTTATTCTACATATTTTACGAAAAAGGAATTCGAGGAATTTATCAATAGTATCGATCTATCAACAATTGGGGTTGGTGTGATTATCGAAGAACATGAAGATGGCATTCATATTTTACAAGTGTTTGAGGGTAGCGGTGCATCAGATGCAGGTGTCGTTGCTGGAGACATTATTACTGCCATTAACGGACAATCCGTTGTAGGAAGCTCCACGCAAGAAGTCTCATCCCTATTAATTGGTGATGAAAATACTAAATTAGGCGTGACACTCCAACATGCAGATGGTACAACTTCTACGACAACGATTACACGAAAAAAATTCACATTACCGAATGTGGAATCTACATTACTATTTGGGAATGTTGGATACATTGCTATGTCATCCTTCTCTGAAGACGGTGCAGAGCTTGTAAAGAAAGCACTAATTCAGTTAAAACAGAGTGGTGCAACTTCTTTTATCTTGGATTTACAAAACAACGGTGGAGGCTATGTAACAACGGCTCAGGAGATTACAGGTTTTTTCCCAAAAGCAAAAACCGCCTTTTTACTGGAAGAAGCGCATGCCAATTATAAAGTGCGTGCAGTCAATCAAGATGAAAAATTCCCTGCTGATACACGTATTCTTGTAAACCGCTATAGTGCTAGCGCCTCTGAAATGTTAGCAGCAACATTGCAAGATCAGCAATCTGCTATTTTATACGGAGAAACTACATACGGAAAAGGCTGTATGCAGGGCTTTTTTGAACTGCAGGATGGTAGCTATTTAAAGCTTACAATCGGTAATTTCACAGGTCCTTTAGGGAAAACAATTAATGAGGTCGGTGTAAAACCGAACATCCAAACTAAAACTGCCCCTATTTTCCAGGCGCATTATGACGCAATCAAAGCACAATATACAAAATATAAAGAGCTGGCAAGCTTAAAAAATGTTGCGGATCCTAAAAATTTGACAGTGAAAGTTCCTTATACACTTTCTTCACAAATGTCTGAGGATAAGGTTCAGCTAATTGCTTTAGGTGGTAATGAAGTGCCTATGACAGCTAAAGTAGATGGTCGTTCATTAATCGTAACCCCATCAAAACCTTTATCTGCTGGGCGAGAATATATGATTCTTGTCCATCCAAAAACACAAAATGCTAACAAAGCACCGCAAGGTTTTTATCAGCGTATAATAATGAAAAAATAAAAAATGCCTCTCACCATTTAAGTAGCTTCATTACTTAATGTCGGTGGGAGTTTTTTTTATTCTTGCATTAAAATTACTGGCTGAAGATATATACACTAACGTCTCACTCATGAAATACTTTACCAATCCTCTAAACGCAAATGTCCTTCACCTTATTGTCTATCCAACTATTTCTATTAACATAGCTCAAAAGTATAGTTATTGGTAAATTTTGATTGGCATATTTTATGTTATTTCTAACATTTGACCCTTATCTTAATTCTCCAACTTTGGTAAAATAATAGAAGCTTAGGAGGGTTAAAACTATGAAAAAACTATCAATGTTAACGGTGGTGTTAATGGCACTTGTTAGCATGCTTATTTGGCAACCAAACATGGCATATGCTGATGAGCTCTCAGGACATATGCATGAAAGTGGTTTACGCTATTTAATTTCCAAAGATGCATTATTGCAAGATGCAAATGGAAGCTATCGTCCAAACGACACTGTCACGCGCGGTGAATTTGCTACTTACATAGCAAAGGCTTTAAACCTTGAGAAAAAGGATAATATTACTTTCACAGATGTCCCAGATACATATTTGTTTGCGAGTGATATTAAGCTTGCTGCTTCTGCTGGGATTATCACAGGGTATACAGATGGTTCGTTTAAACCAAATGCCCGTATTTCAAGAGAACATATGGCAGTTATGCTAATTAGAGCTGTTGATTATTTAAAAATCCCAAAAGGTACACCATCCACTACTTTTATGGATAATGCAGCTATTTTTAAAGACTTCCGCCAAGCCATTGCTATCGGAGCAGATTTAGGGCTTATTAAAGGTAGCTCCAATGGAATGTTTTTACCAAAAGATAACGCCACAATTGGCGAGGCCTCTACATTTGTACTTCGCTTAATACTTCTAGCGGACGATGTTAAAAATGATGGTGGTAACACTAATAATAACGGCAATAATGGTAACAACAACAATAATAACGGCAATAACGGGAACAACAATGGTGATACTGGTAATGGTAACTCTACTAAGTTCATCGTAAAAGAAATTTCAAATGGCAATCTTGTAGGAAACGAAGCCTTTTCTAGCTTTGATGCTGCTGAAAAAGCCTTGTCAAAAAATACACTTGTCATTACGCTAAATGATAAAATTATGAAAATGTCATCTGGTTATGTTGTAACTAATAATTATGTAGCCCTTAAATCTGAAACAATTAAAGATCAAATTGCTGTTGCTGCTAATACAGAAATGCAGTATTTAGGTAGTGATGCGACACAAGTAAAAGTTAGTTTAGCAGGTCAGGTTGGGTATTTAAAACATGCCGATGTTACATTAATCCCATCTGCTTTAAGTAAGGGTCGTTCTTACTATTCAAACGAGAATGGTGAAATTAAACATACTTTATATGATTATAAATCAAATAAATACTCTTCTAGCTATGTATACGGAAAAGCTCCAGACTTCATGAAGCAGGGCGAAAAGTACTTTAGCTGGAATGGCATTAATTTCTATAATGCTAGTGGCTCTTCAAAAGGTGAAGCTTATAATTACTATCAATTTTTACCTGCACGTGCGCAAACTCAATATACTGCAGCAGAACTAGATAATTACATTATGCAAAAGTTAGCTGAGGTTGAAAGTTCAGGGGCTAGTCTTTATAAAAATGCGACACAGAAAAGTAAGTTAATCGGTTTAGGGAAAGTATTAAAAGAAGTAGAAGCAAATGCTCACATTAATGCTATGCTTATTTTATCGCTTGCCCAGCATGAGAGTGCATATGGTATGAGTGACCATGCTCAAAATCTTAACAACTTATTTGGTTTATATGTATATGACACGAATCCACTAAATAAAAAGTTTGATAGTGTTGCAGCCAATATTAATGAACTTGTTGAAAAGTTCTTGCAGCCAAATTACATTACACCAGGTGGTCCTTACATGAATGGTGCAGTAGTTGGTTCTAAGGAAGTCGGCTTTAACGTGAAGTATGCATCTGATCCATTTTGGGGTGCTAAAATTGCTGGACACTACTACCGTGCCGAAAAAACTTTAGGCTTTAAAGATGCAAAAAATCCATACAAAATTGGTCGTACGACAACAACTGGCCTAAATGTTCGTCCAGATGCATCAACAAGTCAAAGTCCACTTTACACATATAATAAAAGCGGTATGCCCGTTATTGTAACCGATACGAATGTTAATGGTTGGTATGAAGTACTTTCTGATAAACTCCACACACAATCAGCCTACATCAATAAAGAGTATGTTCAATTCATTAATACCGTGAAGTAGCAATTAGAGGCTGTCTCCGAATATTTTCGGGGCAGCCTTTTTTCGATAGTTATTACCTTTATTAAAACCGATGGCAAACTGAATGATTCTATCAATTATGTCTCGATATAATTTCATCTTGAATCAGCATTGTTCTTAAGCCTGTATGAGGGCCGTCACGATGCTCTCCTTTCGGTAATGCCACAGAACATGTTTTTGGTTAGTTAGCCGTTACCACATGAACACGGCGATTTTAAGCGGCTTTTTTGTTTTAACTTCCGGATCCATCAACTATAGAAAACTACAATTTCTACATAGTTATAGTAGTGTTTAGCAAACAAGCTTATCAGTCTCTCTATTACAATCCCACCCTAATGGCTATTCAGCCATTTCTTTATAAGGAAATGGCTCTTTTTAATCCTTTTCTCACATTTTTATAGTGTTATATATTTTAAGTACCATTACATATATTAGTTTTGGGATAGCAATCTGTTGCATTGCATCGCCCCAATTTGCTATTGCACTACGCTATCCTACCAATACATAATTAGCCTTCATACACATTTTATTCATTTGACGGCGCTGTAATTTTTTTAATGTATAGGTAACATCTATTTGCACAAATTAATGTTGAGTGTATCGAACGCACTTACTAGGCTGTGGCGTTGGTTGACCGTCACATCCTCCCTCATTTGTCACCTAGGGTCACTTCCAACTCAGTGACCCTTTTTATAATTTCTTGCCTCAACGTGTGCATTAAGCTAGCAACTTTAACTTTTCTTGTGTAGTAAAGTAATATTCTTCAATTCATTTTCAGCTTTCATGCGTTTACTCATCCCATCTTCGTACGTTTCAAGTAACTGTTTATGAGGACAGAGCCTATTAATGCTAACCAAGAATCCACTTTTTATGTAGGTTAAATATAAAAATAGCTAATCTATTCAAAGATAAATTAGCTGCATTTTTTATTTTTTTCTTTTTCCTAAATTGCAATTACAAGTTGAACACTTTTTTCAAAAACACCCCAGAGGTTCCTTTGTCTTCTGTTCGTCGGTCGGCATAGTTCGT
>NZ_JBHURE010000053.1:0-6791 GCF_042674095.1 Lysinibacillus sp. NPDC056959
GAGGAGGTAGAGGGATTCGAACCCCCGCGCGGTGTTACCCGCCTGTCGGTTTTCAAGACCGATCCCTTCAGCCAGACTTGGGTATACCTCCGTAACAATATATAAATGGTGGACCTTGCAGGACTCGAACCTGCGACCGGACGGTTATGAGCCGTCTGCTCTAACCAACTGAGCTAAAGGTCCTTTAAGATGGCGGCAGAGGGGATCGAACCCCCGACCTTACGGGTATGAACCGTACGCTCTAGCCAGCTGAGCTACGCCGCCAGGATCTTTATACTGGTTATCTTTTATGGTGGAGCCTAGCGGGATCGAACCGCTGACCTCCTGCGTGCAAGGCAGGCGCTCTCCCAGCTGAGCTAAGGCCCCATAAAATGGTCGGAATGACAGGATTCGAACCTACGACCCCTTGGTCCCAAACCAAGTGCTCTACCAAGCTGAGCTACATTCCGATAAATATTAATTTGGCGCGCCCGACAGGAGTCGAACCCATAACCTTCTGATCCGTAGTCAGACGCTCTATCCAATTGAGCTACGGGCGCTAATTATAAAAAAATGGTGCCGAGGGCCGGAATCGAACCGGCACGGTAGTCACCTACCGCAGGATTTTAAGTCCTGTGCGTCTGCCAGTTCCGCCACCCCGGCACATTTGGAGCGGAAGACGAGGTTCGAACTCGCGACCCCCACCTTGGCAAGGTGGTGTTCTACCACTGAACTACTTCCGCATGTGCATAAGATTTATTTATCCTGGCAATTATTAAATTTAAAATATGGTGCGGGTGAAGGGAGTCGAACCCCCACGCCTTGCGGCGCTAGATCCTAAGTCTAGTGCGTCTGCCAATTCCGCCACACCCGCATATTTTGTTGGCAATTTAAATGGTGAGCCATGAAGGACTCGAACCTTCGACCCTCTGATTAAAAGTCAGATGCTCTACCAACTGAGCTAATGGCTCAAACTATGGTGCCGGCGATAGGAGTCGAACCCACGACCTACTGATTACAAGTCAGTTGCTCTACCAACTGAGCTACACCGGCAAATGGTGGAGGATGACGGGCTCGAACCGCCGACCCCCTGCTTGTAAGGCAGGTGCTCTCCCAGCTGAGCTAATCCTCCTGGGTATTATGCCTAGCGACGTCCTACTCTCACAGGGGGAAGCCCCCAACTACCATCGGCGCTAAAGAGCTTAACTTCCGTGTTCGGTATGGGAACGGGTGTGACCTCTTTGCCATCATCACTAGACTATTAAGTTTTCGATATACGTCGTACTTTTTGTCAGCCTCTGTCGTTCAGTCAGTCATGTACTTAAGTACGTCCTTCCTTTTCTTCATCGCTTTCTCAAACTACTCGTATGTTGAAACCTTTATGTATTTCGTTTTGAAGTTTATTACCTGTCCTTCAAGACAAGAATTATTGTATAACGTTTTCTAGTATTGTGCAATACTTTTTTATAAAAAAAAGAAATTATTGCTTTTTAGAGATATTTTTTGTTTTCTACGAGAAATTATCACTCTGCTATTTATTATAGCAATTATTTAATTAAAAGAAAACAATTAATTTAATAGATGAGAATTAGTTAACTATTTATATTCATTTTATAAATAAAAGTCACTAATTTTCGCTACAAGCTACTTCTTCCCCCAAACTCAATGCTCTACGACAGGAGTACTTGAGTAGCCCTTCGCTCCAATCAGCCACCAAAATAAGTATACACGAACAAAAATATCCAAATAAGATTATTTTTATAGACTACTTAACATGTACGTAAATTATTATTTCAAAATTATTTAATCATAGTTTTTCAGTTTTAATCTTATCCTCAATATTATTTATTGAGCCTTTCATTTACTTGCTTAGAAAGCATTTTATATATTTCACATGTCGAACATTAAAAGCTTAAAAGTGCCCGTTGTAATCGATCAATTTCCTCAAATGTCGTTGCTGGACCAAAGGATATTCTAAAAAATTGACGAGCCGCTCCCATAGAATAACCCATTGATAAAATCGCTTTTGTACCAGATTCACTATGAATATCACAGGCACTTCCTGTAGAAATACATATCCCCGCTTCATTTAATTTTAACAAAACGTATTGCCCTTCTACTCTTTTCATCATCACACCACAAATATTAGGCAATTGATCCTTACACTCAATGATCTGACACGCCTCTGGTAAATTCTCCTTAAAGTATTGACGTAATGCTGCATAATGCTGACGCTCATATTGATAATCTTCAATCGCCGTAGCAAATGCGACAATAGCTGGGGTATCTAGTGTGCCTCCCCTTAGTCCGCGCTCATGTGTGACACCTGGAGCTAATGCAGGAATATGGAGTTCAGGATTCATATATATGGCACCACACCCTTTTGGCCCACCTATTTTATGCGCTGAAACAGTAATAGCATCTACTTGCTGTTTTAACGAGAGTTTACAAAAGGATTGTACACAATCGACGTGTATAAGCACATTTGATTGTTTTGCAATTTCGGCAATTTCTTCTATCGGTTGAATAGAACCTATCTCTGAATTTACATGTTGAATAGTGATTAAAGCTGTATCTTCTTGAATTGCTTTTCGTAGTTGCTCTACTTGAATACAACCGTCTTGCTGTAAGGGTAACTTCGTGACCGTAAAACCCATTTTTTCAAGTGTATTTAAAGCCGCATGTACCGATGTGTGTTCAGCTTGGGATGATATAATGTGCTTCCCTTTATTTGAAGCTAAAGCTAATGACAAAATCGCAATTAAATTGCCCTCCGTTCCACTTCCCGTAAAAATGATACCATCACTGTTTACTCCAAGTGACCTTGCTACAACAGCTCTTGCTTGTTCAACAAAATAATGGGCTTGTCCTCCTAGGTCATGTAAGCTTGCACTATTTCCATAATACTGCCTTGCTACCTCGCAATATGCTTTAAGAGCTTTTGGCGTCATTGGAGCGGTTGCAGCGTAATCCATATAAATCATCTTATTCTTCCTTTCTAATTCATTCGGTCTTGTTTTCTTTTTTATTTTATGCAAAGATAGGTGTCAAGACAACTGTAAAGAAGGTATATGTATGGATGTAAAGACAGATGTACTTATTATTGGTAGCGGTATTGCCGCACTTCAAACTGCTCGGCTTCTCGAAGAACATTTTCAAGTACAGCTAGTGACAAAGTGTTCAGTTAAAATGAGTAGTTCTTATCGTGCTCAAGGCGGTATTGCTGCCGTTACAAGTCAAGAAGATCATCCAAAGCTTCACATTGCTGATACGTTGACTGCTGGTGAATATCATCATGATAGAAGGAATGTTGAAGTATTAATAGAAAACGGCACAGAAATTATGCGTAATTTATTAAATGTGGGCTTCCCAGTTGATCGACAAGTTGACGGGTCCCCCGCTCTTGGCTTAGAGGGAGCACATAGTCATCACCGCATTTTACATGCAGGCGGTGATCGTACTGGTCAAGTAATGATAGATTATTTGCTCAATCAACTCACATCTAATATCGTCGTGAATTGCTATGAGATGGCTTATGAGCTTTTATTAAACACAAATGGGGATTGTGTTGGCGTTCTAACAAAAGGAGCAAAGGGAACGAAACGCTACCTTGCCCACCACGTCATTCTCGCGACAGGAGGTGCAGGTGCTCTTTATTCTTGTACGTCTAACTTTGCTACGAATACTGGTGATGGGATCGCATTAGCCTATCGTGCAGGAGCTGCCATCAGTGATATGGAATTTATGCAATTCCATCCAAGCTTACTTTGGTCTCAAGGTCAGGCCAAAGGGTTAGTCTCTGAAGCTGTTCGTGGCGCCGGAGGAATATTTGTCGATGCGTATCGTCAGCCCTTAATGAAAGGGATACATAAACAGCTGGACTTAGCACCACGCCATGTTACAGCACATGCATTATTTCATAAACGTGCTGCTGGGCAGGAAACATTTATTGATATTACAAAGATTGAACACTTTGAAGAAAGATTCCCTACGGTTGCTCAACTTTGTTCTGACAATAATGTTAATTTACAGGATGGCCTAATTCCAGTTGCACCAGGTAGCCATTTCTTAATGGGCGGTGTTATTGCTGATGACAAAGGAAGGACATCTATTCCTAATCTCTATGCAATTGGGGAAGTTGCTTGTACAGGAGTTCATGGCGCCAATCGTTTAGCTAGTAACTCTCTATTAGAAGGAATTACGTTTGGACAAAGAACAGCCCAATACATTATTCAAACAGGTTGTACACAAAATAATTTCTTGATTAGTGACAAACATCACCAACAAACAATGCCATCGTTATTTACAAAAGATCAATTACGACAAATGATGATGCACACATTAGGCATTGTGCGAAATCCTATCGATATGCAACAATTCGTACAACAATTGCCCTCATTACAAACACTTCTTCATGTTAATTTAAATGGCCTGAATCAACAGGAACTTGAACTTTTCATGATGCATATTGTCGCTACATTAATGGCATTCGCAGCCATTACACGAAAAGAAACTCGCGGAGCACATATTCGCGTTGATCAACCAGAAAATGATAACCAGTGGGCAAACCGTTGGATTATTTTTCAACAAGGACAGATGAAAGTGAGGGATTCATTATATGAATATCATCAAACTCGAGGAATTGTTAAAGCAATTTTTTAATGAGGATATAGGCGATGGAGATTTATCAAGTGAATTAATATTTTCCCCTGAACAACAGGGATCTTTTTCTTTTTATGCGAAAGAAGACGGCATTTTTTGTGGAGCTCTCATCATTAAGCATGGATTTCTTCTACTGGATCGATCGATCGATATTACCCTTTATAAAAAAGATGGAGAAAAAGTAAATACCGGTGATGTTCTTGCTGTTATTCACGGACCTCTTCAAAAGTTATTAATAGGTGAGCGTGTAATTTTGAATCTTATCCAGCGTATGTCTGCTATTGCCACAACTACAAATTTAGCGGTGCGAGAAACTGCAGGTACTAATGCTAAAATATGCGATACGCGCAAAACAATGCCTGGATTGCGTATGTTAGATAAATACGCTGTTAGAATCGGTGGTGCCTATAATCATCGCAATGGTTTATTCGATGCGATCATGCTAAAGGATAATCATATTGCTTTTGCAGGTAGTATTACTAATGCAGTACAGGCAGCACGTGAGAAAATCGGTCACACCATTAAGATCGAAGTCGAAATCGAAACAAAAGCACAATTAGATGAAGCAATTGCAGCTGGTGCTGATATCATTATGTTTGATAATCGTAGCCCTAAAGAAATATGTGAATGGCTTCCTGCTGTTCCTCCACATATCGCTACAGAAGCTTCGGGCGGCATTACACTTCAAAACTTAAATAGCTATGCGATAACAGGTATTCAATGGATTTCACTCGGAGCGCTAACACATTCAGTAAAAGCTTTTGATATTAGTGCAATTGTCAAACCGAAAGGAGCTAGTTTCATTGTCCATCACTAATCTATTTCAACAAATGTCACTACTACCCGAGCATTATCGTGCTTTATCTAAAAATGACATGGAATCTCGCATTCTAGCTATAAAAAAGGAATTAGGCAGTAAGCTCTTCATTCCTGGGCATCACTATCAAAAAGATGAAGTGATTCAATTTGCTGATGCAACAGGGGATTCCTTACAACTTGCTCAAATATCAGCAGCTAACACGGAAGCTGAACATATAGTATTTTGCGGCGTACACTTTATGGCGGAAACAGCTGATATGCTTACAACTAAACAGCAGCATGTATACTTACCTGATATGCGTGCAGGCTGTTCAATGGCAGATATGGCAGACATTTATCAAACAGAACAAGCATGGCCAGTTTTACAGGAACTTTTTGGCGATACCATTATCCCTCTAACATATGTTAATTCTACTGCTGCCATTAAAGCATTTACGGGACGACATGGTGGAGCTTGCGTAACATCATCCAATGCAAAAAAAATGGTTGAATGGGCATTTATGCAAAAACAACGTATTTTCTTTTTACCCGATCAACATTTAGGTAGAAATACTGCGTACGATTTAGGAATACCGCTTGAAAATATGGCCGTTTGGAATCCTCATACAAATAATCTTGAAACGGATCAGTCCCCAGAAAACATTCAAGTCATCTTATGGAAGGGACACTGCTCTGTACACGAAGGCTTTACGGTTCAGCATACGGAGCTCATACGTAAAACTCATCCAAATATGCGGATCATCGTTCATCCAGAATGTAGTCGTGAAGTGGTTGCTGCTGCAGATGATGCAGGTTCTACAAAATACATTATTGATACGATTAATAAAGCACCAAGTGATTCAGCATGGGCAATCGGTACTGAAATGAATCTCGTCAATCGTCTGATCAAACAGCACCCTGATAAGCAGATTATCTCTTTAAATGAAAATTTCTGTCCTTGTCTTACGATGAATCGTATTGACCTTCCCCATCTACTTTGGTCTTTAGAAAGTATACAAAAGGGGCAGCCACATAATTGTATTCAAGTAGATGCTCACACTGCTGAAGAAGCACGTAGCTCACTTGAAAGAATGCTATTAAGAGCGTAAAAAGCAAAACGTCTACCCAAAAATGAGTAGACGTTTTCTTATAGTTGCTTTAGTTTTCTAATGAGAATATGTAGTAATGTTCAAATACATTTCAACTAATCATAATCGTGTAAGACAATTAGTAGAATCTTAAAAGCTATCTTTATACAAAAAAATACAGTAGATGTAAATTACATCTACTGTATTTTAGTATGACCCGTACGGGATTCGAACCCGTGTTACCGCCGTGAAAGGGCGGTGTCT
>NZ_JBHURE010000054.1:0-6358 GCF_042674095.1 Lysinibacillus sp. NPDC056959
GTTCTACCCTGGCTACTGCTATAATAAAACCATTTGAAAAATGTTCAACCAGAAATATCTGGCTGACCTTATAATACGAACGGAGCAGTTTAGTTCAATAAGAAAAATGGAGATTAGAAGGAAAAAAATACATAAATGGAGAAAGTATCTGTTAAAGATATTGGAAGGAGTCGATAGAATGAGCGAAAAGTTGCTAAGGGTGGGAACTACTTATATTCCAGTAACTAATGTAGAAAATTCTTATGAATGGTATGTAAACAAATTGGGGGCAGAGTTAAGCTATAAAGACGAAGACAAAGCAATTCTTAATTTTGCAAACCAAAGTATTTTTCTTGTTAAGTCTAAAGAAAGTCAAAGTTCTAACTTCTATGATTGCTATGGTGTAGAACGTTTTTCTATAACATTTGAAGTTAATGGACTAACTGCATTAGAGGCAATTCATAGAGATTTTATCGATAAAGAAATAAGAGTTGGAGAAATTGAAAACAGAGGACACTCTGGAAGGAACTTTGTTTTCTTTGATTTAGATGGTAATAAATTTGATGTGTGGAGTGAATTAAGTCCACTTTTCAAAGAAAAATATCTTATCACGAAATAAAAAAAACTATTTTTTTGAACAAACGAAGGCTTTACTTGAAGAAAATCGGGTTGCGTATGCAGCCCCTTTTTTGTTTTACTAACGGAGCAGGTTAGTGGAAGAAATAGCAAGTGGGTTTAACTAGGAGAAGTGTCGATGACATTAAAGAAGACACCGAGGTGTCTTATGTTTTTTAAATTAAGAATATTGATAAATTGGAATTTAATTACTTAACATTATACTTATTTTCGGAGCGAGGCATCTTATCGGTGAGTATATACCAAGTAATGCTTGCTGTTAATAATGTTGACGAAATCAAAGCTGTAAGAACACTATATGTTTGCCAAATAAGTATCGTTGACCAATCGAAGGCAAAAAACATTATACACTGGGCAATCGTAGCGATTAGGAAAATAATTGTTACGATTGTTCTCTTTTTTGTCATTAGTTGCTGCTCATTCGTTTTCCTTTTTCTTAATCCTAAGAGAAATAACAGAACGGCCAATAGGCAAAGAATAATTGTGGTAGACGACAAAATGATGTCCAAAAGCTGTGTGCCGCTTATCTCATATGACTGAGTTAGATTGCCGTTTAATATATTTTTAACTTTTAGTACCAGGTTTATATTGGTATTTGCGCCGTTGCTCAGTAAGCAGATGGCTGTTCGTTCATTTGGCAGTATGGCTACTTCGGTTCTAAAATTCGGATTACCCCCAGTGTGTTCTATAAACGTTTGTTCGGCGTTTACCGACCAACCTGCCGCATAATACATATCGTTGACAGCCGAAACAGACATATCACCCCTATGTGATTTTTCGATAACCCTGTGAAATATTTCGGGTATGTCCTGCAAGATACCCATCTGTATGCCCATCCAACGCGCCATATCTTTTGTATTAGAAATGATATAGCCGGCAGGTTTATTCCCAGCATAATCCGGAGCGTTAAATGGAGTTGTTATGAAAAAGGAAGAACGGTAGCCCTGCGCTAACTGTCCAGTGGCTTGAGCATCTTCTTTATAAACATACGTCTGGTGAAGACCTAAGGGTAGAAATACCTGTTCCCTCATAAAGTCTTCATAGCTTTGTCGTGATACAATCTCAATAACCAAACCCAATACGTCATAATTAACGGTTCCATAGTTATATTGTTCACCGGGAGAGAACGCCAATTCAGCATCTACCAGCGTTTCCACAGTCTTTTGCAACATATCAGGCGTATTGCCTTGTGGAATATTTTGAGTATGTCTAATATTTGTTAGGCCGCTAGTATGGTGAAGGAAGTTATTTAGTGTAAGGCTTTGCATATCAACAGGTTTACCTTGATACTTTAACGTAAACCAAGGTAAATATTTTTGGATAGGGTCAGTCATTGATAGCAGCCCTTGCTCTTCCAATAGCAGAATCCCCATACCAGTAAAAGCTTTACTCACCGAGGCCAACTCATAGAGTGTATTTTCACTTGCAGACAACCCCTTTTCAAGATCTGCATACCCAGAAGAAAAGTAGAACACTTCATCATTAGCAAGTATTGAGATTGACATTCCAGGCACACCTGATGTACGAGAGGCATCATCTAGCAACGCTTGTATTGCCACAGATTTCGAATCTGACAACGCATAACTTTGTGTTGCGAATCCTGAGAATAATATAAGTATCGTTAATACAAAAACAATAGTCTTTTTCATAAACTCTCCTTTTTGAAGAATTATAAGAGTATAAAAAACTTATTTTTATAATTATAAACTAAATTCTAATTTATATTTCTACTTACCTATATAATATCAAGTAATTGTGAAGAGTTACACTTAAACTAACGGGGGCTTTACTTCAAGATGGGATTTCACAGAGATCCCATCTTTTTCTTATTAAACTCCCATGAAAGAACGTAATTATCTTTCATTTTCTGTGGTGTAGTGTTGATTTTAAGCGACATGGATGGCTAACGGGGCAGCATTCCTGTTTGAAAGATGTTCAGGGTCTTGAAAGAAAAAGAGTCCTCTAGTATGATGCTGAGTGTCAACGACCATTGAACCAACATCTACAAGGAGGACTCCTAAATGCATACTAAAATGAATTACAAAATTAATCAAGTGACTGATAATACACTTGTCGTAGGTATAGACATCGCGAAGCGCGTTCATTACGCTTGCCGAGGACGCGTGATGGAAAAAGCTTTTGCTGTACATCAATCAATAGAAGGCTTTGAAAGTTTGTATGAAAAGATTCGACTAACGATGAAAGAAACTCAGAAAACAGAAGTAATTGTTGGAATTGAACCTACGGGTCACTATTGGATGAATTTAGCGTATTTCTTAGACCAATATGGAATACCGCTCGTCATGGTCAATCCAATGCACGTCAAACGTTCGAAAGAGCTGGATGATAATTTACCGACAAAGCACGATAAAAAAGATGCGCTTGTCATTGCTCGTTTACTGAAAGACGGACGTTTTAGTTATCCACGTTTATTAAAAGACATAAATGCTGAATTACGCATTGGTTCTACCCTTCGTTCCAAATTAACGGAGGACTTAGCAAGTATTAAAAATCGAATCATTCGTTGGCTGGATCGTTACTTTCCAGAGTTTACTCAAGTCTTTCCGTCTTTTGGTAAGATGGCACTTGCCACCCTTGAAATGACTCCGTTACCACAAGATATTGAACAGAAAAATGCAGAACAGCTTGTTTTTCTCTACCGTCAGGTAGAGGGGATGAGAGTTCCGCAGTTACCTAAAGCAAAGCTACTTATTGAAGCTGCGATAAACTCTATTGGACTGACAGAAGGAACAGAGATGGCCCGACGTGAAATCGCCACGCTCCTACGTCAGTATCGCTTATTAGAAAGTGAAATTAAATCTGTAAATAATCAATTAGCAGAAATGGCTAAAACAACGATGGAATATGATTTACTTGCATCAGTTCCAGGTTTAGGAGATGCGACGATTGTTGATTTACTTTCAGAAGTAGGATGCTTTTCACTTTATGAAAATCCACGCCAACTCATCAAACTAGCGGGATTAACATTACGTGAAAACTCATCTGGTCAACATAAAGGGCAAAAACATATCTCCAAACGAGGAAGAAAGAGACTTAGATATATTCTGTTCAAAGTAATAGTACCACTCATTCGTCACAATGAAGCGTTTAAGCAACTTCATGAATATTACACAACACGTCAACAAAATCCTTTACGTGGAAAACAATCAATGGTGGTACTGTGTGGTAAATTACTGAAGGTATTACATGGTATTTGTAAAAAGAAAGTACGTTTTGACGAGAAATATAAGATGAAAGACCTCTACTGTCTCGCAGAGGTAGCGTAAACAAATTTTCTTCATCGAACTATAACTAGAAGGATGACACGGAGAAGCCAGCAACATAACTAAACTTAGACCAAGAGTCCCCGGGGCAGCTTAGCAGGCCTCTGCCTTATGAATAGACCGAACGAAGGAATGTAAGCGCACTGACGCTAAGAGACATGGGAGGGTACGTCGTCATAAGTATCGCAGAGATCCATTGTGCATCACATAGTGGATAAAAAAGCTAATGATTTCCATTAGTTTAGCGAAGCGTACAGCTAACTTGTAAAATAAAACAATAAATTCAAAACACTGTTTGTAAATGAAGTGAAAAAATATTTTTTCTTCATCACGAAGTGATGGAAACCGTTGATGCATCAATGTTTATAGAGGGAGGTTAGTTTAAGAAGGAAATAATGATAGCAGGATCTAATGTACATATTTTCAATCCTAATTTAAATAATATAAAAATTTGAGTTATTAGTAAATATTGGTTATATTATTTGTTGATAAGTGTAATTTTTGGAGGGGTACAATTGACAATCTATCAAGATATAATAGGTATATTTGAAGAGAATTCTTCTTATAAAAACCCGACACAAGCAGTAAATCAGGCAAGCTCATTAAATGCATTATCTGGTGATTTATATACAGATGCAAATAGATTCATCTATGAATTACTTCAAAATGCTGATGATTCTTTAGAAAAGGGTAATCCTGTTGAAGTTTGGGTGAAGATCATAGGTCAAGAATTAATATTTGGTCATAGTGGAAAAGCTTTTGATAAGCGGGATTTAATGGGGATTTGTAATGTAAATAATGGAACCAAAAAAAATGACATTAGCAAGACAGGCTATAAGGGGATAGGTTTTAAATCTGTATTTGGTCAGTCAGATAAAGTAATAATTTATTCAAACGATGAGTATTTCAGATTTGATAGAAACTATGATTTTAAATGGCAATGGGAATATCCTAGGGAGAAATGGGAAACAGAAAGTGCCAGGAAGTTTCAATACCCTTGGCAGATAATTCCTATTTATACAAATGAGGATGAGGTAAATTTATCAATTAGGAAGTATATAAATAGTAAAGATATCAATGTTGCAACAATTATTACTTTACATAATTTAGCTGACGTTGAAGAAGCCATAAAATATTTAACTAAAAACACAAATATGTTCTTATTCTTGAAAAATATATCAAAAATTAACTTTGAACTTCCTCAGAGTTCATCGATTTTGATAGATCGTAGCAGTGATGACAGAATAAAATTAGAAAATAGACATAGCAATTCAGAATGGATAATTAAAAGTACTACATTAAAAGTACCAGAGAGTATGCGATCAATTCTTATTGAAGATAGAAATATTCCAGAAAAATTAGCAGCAGCAAGTGAAATTGAGATTACTTTAGCTGCAAAAATTATTGATAATGAAATAGTGAAATTATCTAAAGAAGAAAATCTATTGTATTCTTACTTACCAACAGGTGAATCTAAATATGAACTTCCAGTCTTGGTAAATACAAGTTTTTTAACTGCTGCTAATAGAGAATCATTACATAGTGATTCAAAATGGAATCAATGGATTTTTAATTCATTACCTGTTGAGATTGTTCGTTGGATTGCAGAGTTAGTAGGGTCGGAGTTTAAATATCAAGCTTATCAATTAATCCCAAAAGAAATATATAAAAATGAATTAGGGAATAGTTTCAATAGTGGTATTAAAGAAGCGTTTAATAAAGTTGAATTTATACTTACAAGAGATGATGAATTAATAACTGTTAGGGATGCTATAGTAGATTTAACTTTTTTATCTGAAAAACATTTTGTTGGGGAAAAAGCTATTAAAGCATATGTATGTAGATTTATAGATTATGAAGAATCTATGAATAAAAAATTTATAAAAAGTAATCCGTACTCAAAATATATAAACGATTTATGTTCTTTTAAGTTTACTTGGAATGAATTTAGTAAGTTCCTTCTTTCATCTTATTTTTATTCGGAACATAATGAATTTAAAAATATCAATTTAATTTCTCATATGAAGAAACTTTATGATAAAAATCCTAAAATATTTGATGATAGTTTCATGCAGAGCCTTCCTTTTATATGGAATCATAAACATAAATTAAGTTACCCTAATCAAGTATGTATTCCTACTTCCGATGATACAAATTGGAATAACCCTGAAAGCGATCTGATGTTTTTACATGAAGAAATTCAAAAAACTATAAAAGTTAACCAAGATTTATATAAATGGATTGCAAATTTAGGTGTGAAGGAAAAAACCGATGTAACTTATATTCGTCAAAATATAATACCTAATATTGAGAGCATTTCAACATTAGAAAATACTCATAATTTAATTACTGATTTATTTTTATTATATGATGATTTGTCAAATTAAGTGCAACAATTGCTCATTAAAAGCCTCGTTTGCAGTTTTCCAACCAAGACATTTTCTTGGTCGGTTGTTGAT
>NZ_JBHURE010000055.1:0-5151 GCF_042674095.1 Lysinibacillus sp. NPDC056959
AATTATTCATGCGTTTTGAAACATTCAAACCAACTCAATGTAATGAACAACATGGTGTTACTATCAACATTACTATCTCTAAAGAAAAATAATTAGTTACGCGTCATCAATATTACTCGTAATTAGATCTAGGAAAGAAGGAATTATTCATGCGTTTTGAAACATTCAAACCAACTCAATGTAATGAACAACATGGTGTTACTATCAACATTACTATCTCTAAAGAAAAATAATTAAGAGTAACTAAAAAAGAGTAACTAAAGTTTTAGTTACTCTTTAATTTTATATAAAATTTAGTTTTACAAGGGGTGGAACTTCTTATGAAATGTTACTGGTTAAAAAGAGGCATGTTTTGGACATTAAAAAATGACATCGTTTATTATTACTTTAATGATTCGAAAAATAAAACAGGTATTAACTGTGATGATCCAAAAAAATTATTTAATCTTTTAGAACTTTTAAAGCAACCTATTGATTTAGAAAATATTATAAAAAATAATCCTTATAACTCAATTGATTCATTAAACATGGCATTAAATTTTCTCTTAGAGCAAGGGTTTATTTATTATGAAGATGAGGAAGAGTATGAATCAGTTTATGAAAAAAGATTGGCAAATTATATAGGGAAGTTCCCTAAATGTAACTATTATAAATTCAAAAAAGATGTTAAAAATATTGCTACATGTTTAATTGGAGTAGGTACAGCTGGTAGTTACATTCCTGAACTGTACTTTAAAATGGGATTCAATAATTTAACTTTAATAGATAATGACTGTGTGGAAGAACATAATATTTTATCACAAAATTTTTTTAGTGAAGAAATTAATAATCCAAAAGTTACAGCTTTAAAAAATCGCTATAAATCCAAATCTAATAATATAGAAGCTATTAAAACAAGAGTTGAAAGTTTTGAACACCTGTGTGAAATAGTCAATTTAGAAACAATAAATTATATTTTATTATTTGCTGATGACTATGATTTAACTTTAGATATTATAAAAAAATCATTTTCTATTAATCCACAGATAAATATTATCTTAAGTGGTTATAGTTCTTTTGAAGTTGAAAGCTTATTAATTAATATTGATAATAAAGAAGTATTTATTGAAGCTTTAGAAGAAGATTTACTTAACTTTAAATCCTTAGATGGCGTAATAGTAGAAAATAGTGGATCTATTCTAGATTCATTTTATATTGCATTAGGAACTTTGAAGATTATGATTGATCATGCGATTAACCTCAACAAAACTGAATATGCAATTTTCAATCACCTTAATAATGATAGTTTTGTAGGTTCAATATTTGAATATAATTTAAGAGAAAATAGTACTGATAATCGTATTAAATCTTTATTATATCTAGATTCTTTCTCTAAACAAGAAAACACAAATTGGATAAATCCATTATCCTTAGAGAATATAAATAAGAACAACAAAATTTCTACACCAGTTATAGATAAAGTAATGCATAACTACATTTATCTAGAAAAATTTAATATGTCTTCTTTTAATAAAATTCTAAGTTTTAAAAATAAAATTTCAACACCTAATAACCTCAAAAATCATAGTGAAAATAAGAATGAATTATTAAATATTTTCCAAAGATATCTTTTTGAAAACTTTAACGAAAATATTACTAATAAACTTTCAAAAATTATGAAAAATGGATACTTATATACGAATCAAAACCTTTACGGTGATCGTGATTTTGTAACTTTTAAATTAAAGGATAATATTGCTATTTATTGCCCTTTAACTGAAGATATAAATACTCTAAATTATTTAATTCATGAATTATTGCATGCAATTTACTATTTAAATGATAATGATGATGTTTATGATCATGAAAAATTTGTCTATAAACACCATATCCAATTTTTAAATGAATTTGATAATATACCTTTAATAAACCAATTAAAAGAAATTTTCATTTTTAGTACCTTGCATACTTACTTAACTTATTCAATTAGTTGCGAATATGAAAAATATACCTATTTAAATAAATTAGATGACTTTTATAAAGTTTGGGCAGTTGAAAATTCCGAGTTATATTATATATTATCTAGTAATATAAGCACTGGTGATATACTCAATTCATATAAATATGTATATGCTATTAATCAAAATCTCCAAGAGTTTTTAAATCTACTTTCTAAAAACCCAAAAAACACTAAAGAGGTAATCCATTGAATTTATTTAAAGACCATATTCTAAGAAAAATTGTCTTATCAGCTTCTTTATCAAAAATTGGAGATATTCTTTATTATATTGCTTTAATGACATATGCTTCTTCTCTGCCTAATTATAAACTAGCCATTGCTTTGGTTACATTTTCTGAAACCTTACCTTCAATACTAGCTTTCTTTACAGGGGCTTTGGCCGATAAAACTAAAAATAAAATTAATGTAATTTTTATAACTACTTCAATTCGCATTACTATATATATATTAGTAGGTATAGCTATTGGATTTGACAAAGGGATTGCTATTTTAATAATGATAGTAATTTTAAATTTAATTTCTGATTTCATCGGAGAGTATGAAGATGGCTTATATATCCCCATATTAGTATCTTCCATTAAAAATGAAAATAAATTAGAAAGTATTCTTGGTTATTATCAAGCAATAATCAATATTGCTAATTTAATAGGTCAATCTTTAGGTGCATTCCTAATTATATATTTGACATATTCATATCTTTCTTATTTAAATAGTTTTACTTTTTTACTTTCTTTAATTATTATTTTTATAATTAAAGGAACACTTAAAAATAATTTGAATGAGTATTACGACAAAAATGAGATTAGTTTTGAAAATAAATCAGACTTTAAAAATAAAAAATCCGAAAAAATCAGCCGATTTATTAGGGATATCTTCAATACTCTTAAAAAGCTTAAAAACAATCAGTTAATTTTTTCAGAAATCATGATTATTTCTATATTAAACGGCTTACTAACAGCAATTTCTCCATTAGTTTTAATCAAAATTACAGAAAATAAAGAAATGCTTATAGCGAGCACCACTTCAACAACTCTAAGTGTTATAATGGTCACGTTAACTATCGCAACATTACTGGGAAATACATTAGGAGTTTCATTGTTAAAAAACTTTAACTGCTTGAAAATAATTCAACTAATCTTACTATTTGTAGGCTCTCTATTTACAATTCTATTATTTAATAATTTAATTTTAATACTCATGAATTTATTTGCAGTGATGTTTTTTGTAGCAGTTGTTACACCTAAACTTACTGCAGAGATTATTAATAACTTAGAACCTGAATTTTTAGCGACAAATATAGGTATTTTAAATACCATCTTGACCGTTATTGGACCTATCGTTACAATGACTATTTCTTCAATTATTATCTTAGTTTCATTTGATATAATTTTATTATCAATTATAGGTATTACTTTAATAATGTATATTATCACTATACGTATCAACCGAAAAAACAATATCATTTTTTCAGAAATCTCGGAAGATATAAATTAAAAAACATCTCTCTATACAATTGAGATGTTTTTTTACATTATAGTGTCATAAGGAAATATATTTTTCAAAACATTCTTTTATTATCCCCCTAAAGTGTCTACATACCTATTAATAGACGTATAATTAGTATTAATGCCCTGGCAAATTACAAAGAATCCATAAACCGATTCAATTTGGTGATTAAAATTCTTTTCTTTCTCCAATTGGAATTAAATATAAAATAACACAACCACTTTTTATGTCACCATAAATTTCATAATTCATATGCAAATCTCCTTTGAAGGGTATAGCCAATAAAACGAAAAAATTTGTAGGTTAAGGTTATAAACTTTGTTTGAACACCAGCACATATTATGATAAATTTTAGTTACAACGTAAAATTAAAATCAAACTTTTCATTTAAATACATCAAATGGTTCTGTTTACCTATTTGATCACCCAAAAAATCCATAACTTTTATAGATGTTTCTAATAATCTCCTTCCTTTCTCTTTATTTCCGTAAGAATATTCGAATATCCCTTTTAAATAATTAAACTTATTAATTTCAAAATATAATTGTCGCTTTCCAATTAATTTCGCTGTAAATCCTAATACATATTTCATATCTTCAATTTTTCCTTGTTCAAATGAAATCGAAATTATATTTAATGCGATATGAATTAATTTTAATCTTAGGTCATCAGCTAACATATACGAAGCATCTATTTTTTTTTGAATTTCAGTTAGAATCGACAGAGTTGTAGAGTATTCTAAGCAAATTAACGAATTTCCAAAAATTGAAATTTCATAATCTCCGAAATAATCTACCCCCATTAAGAATTCACTAAGGGCTTCGGCTTCTTTAATATCTATCTTTCCAAAAGAATGGTCAATATTATAAATAATTGATTTTATCATAATTGAATTCAAATAATGAAAACGCATGTTATTTTTTTTATATAGCTCTAATTCTTTATTATATAAATATTTTAAAGCAATTATATTATTATTTGAATATGCTAAGTTCAGTTCTTTTAAAAGTTCTTTATATGAAGAATTATATTCAGTTATATCCATAAACTCATCAAAACCTATATTTAATCTATTTAATAATTCTAATAAATAAGAAAATGTTATTTCCGTTTCATTTCTTTCAAACTTCGAAAGAAATGAAATGCTCATTAAATCTTGTGAAAGCTCTTTCAATGTTAGCTCTTTTGACTTTCTTAAATTTTTTATATAGTAACCAAATCCCAAAAAAACACCCCTTTAATTATGTAAATATACTTTTTATTATGAATAAATTGTAAATTATAATGAGATAAATTATAATACATATACCCAATAATAGATAGTTCTATTTACACATGAATTTGCATAGGTCTAAAATCGTCTATAAATTCTCTGCTTTCTTGATAAAATATCTTCTCTAAATCAACTTTTAAGTCTGACTTTTACTTAGAAAATAAAAATAACTTAATTAAATAAAAAATGCCTTTTGCTTCTGATTAGCTTAATAGTTCCTCACCTATCTCAATTATAAAACCCCAGAAATCGGAGTATTTATAATTACTACCCATTTTTATTTGATGATTTGTCAAATTAAGTGCAACAATTGCTCATTAAAAGCCTCGTTTGCAGTTTTCCAGCCAAGACATTTTCTTGGTCGGTTGTTGAT
>NZ_JBHURE010000056.1:0-4676 GCF_042674095.1 Lysinibacillus sp. NPDC056959
TGATGTCCAAAATTTTGTTTCGTTCACCAACTCAAGGTTAGCTACTAAAAACTTTATTGATTACGTTTTGCTTGTTCAGTTTTCAAGGTTCATTTATAATCATTATCTCTTTTGTTAAGAGTTAACTTTTATATAATAACATGTTTTATACATAATGTCAAACAGTTATTTTATTTTTATATTGTTCTAGTTGCATGTTCATCAGCAACTTTTATATAATACCATCTACCTCATAGGACGTCAATAGTATTAATACATTTTTAAAAGTTTTATAGTTTATATCTCGGCCATGCTTTTAAAAATTGAATCGTACGGTTTCTTCCAATTTCTAAAAGTGTTTCTTTAGTCTCTTCGTCTAAATCAAATTGTGTAGCGCTATAATCATCAACAGGAATAAAAATAATATCTCTTTCATGTCGTCTTGAGATATATCTTTCATCATGAGCATCTTTCATAGTAGAAAATAAAGCTTCAAATAAATTTAATCCATTTTTAATTTCATGTGGGTGCTGCTCTTCTCTACGTCTACTCAATTTAAGTCCAATAATCGGTCGCACTTTACGTCCTTCTCTATCATCAAATACCCACAACGGAAAATTACTTAATACACCGCCATCTACAATAACTGAATCTCCTTTTCCTGTTTTTAATGTAACGGGTTCAAAGAAAAATGGTATACCACAACTCATACGTAAAGCACATGCAACCGAAAAATTTTTAGCATCAATATGATAGTTTTGTAAATCATCCGGTAACACAATCATTCTGCCATTTGTTAAATCTGAGGCCACTAATTTTAACGAATCTCTGGGTAAATCTCCAAATGTATAAACGCCTTTTGCTGCTAATTTCTGAAAAAACCATTTTTCTAATGCTTTTCCTTTATATAAACCTAAATGGTGATAAACATTAACCCACTTCATAAATGGGAATGGTAAGATTGTTTTCCTTGGATCTAATAATGAAGGTACATCCAACTCTTCTAGCATAGTCTGGATTTCTTTTCCGCTATACCCTGCAGCAATAAAAGCAGCTAATATAGCCCCGGCACTCGTTCCAGCTACCCGTTTAAAGCGAAAATTCTCAGCTTCTAGTACTTGATACGCCCCAACAAGTGCAAACCCCTTCAAACCGCCACCAGAAAAAACACCATCAATCCACAAAATTTCCTCTCCTTTTTAAGATAATCGTTACATTATATAAAGAGTTATATACAATTAGAACGAACTCAATGAGTATTTTGTCGAATTTACAAATGACTTTGATACTGGCATACGGATCTAAAAATAGTAAAAGGATTAGCTCTATTCAAGTTAGAGCTAATCCTTTTAACTTAGTTAATGTTATTGCTTAGATTACTTAATTTTAAAATGTGAAATTTGACCTTTCAAGTTTTCAACCATATCATTTACTTGATTAGCTGTTCCTAGCATTTCTTCCATAAAAGCAGATTGCTCTTGCATAGTTGAAGCAATATTTTGGGTACCTGCTGATGTTTGCTCCAATGATTGCACAGTTGTTTCAGTAGTCCCTAATACTTGTTCAGAGCTTGCTGATATTTGTTCTACTGTTGAAGCAATTGATTGCGTTCGCATACTAATGTTTGAAATTAGAGATGATATTTTTTGGAAAGTATCTCCAGCCAATCTTATTGCGACAGTCTCTTGATCAATTTCATCTACTACTCTCGTAATAGCTTCAACCGATTCATTAGAATTATTTTGCATTTCAGAGATTAATTTAGTTATGTCATTAGCAGATTGGGCAGATTGTTCTGCTAAATGTCTTATTTCATCTGCGACAACAGCAAACCCTTTTCCGTATTCACCTGCACGAGCAGCCTCAATAGCTGCATTTAGTGCTAGTAAATTAATTTGATCTGAAATACTTGTAATTACATTTGTAATTTGTCCTACTTCTTTAGAACGTTGATGCATTTGTTCAGTCATTTGCATAGAGGCTTTTGAAAGCTCGTTAATTGAATCAATTCCTTGTACGGATTGTTGAATGACATTATTACCTTGATTGGATTCTTCAGATGTCTTAATAGATTCATCAGAGACGTTTGTAGTAGATTCTGTAATTTCTACTATCCCCTCTGATATTTCTCTAATCGCAATTTGATTTTGAATAGCCCCAGTTGTTACCATTTCGCTACTTACTGAAACTTCCTGAATTGCTGCTGATACCTGATTAGCCATTTCTGTCACTTGCTCTATACTTTGAGTCAATTCTTTAGACCCGTTTGCTACATAGTCTGCTGTTGCGGATACATGGCCTATAACTTCTTTTAGCTGTACTTGCATACTATTAAAGCTTGATGCAAGTTGACCAATTTCATCATTACTTGTATTTTTTATTTCCTGTGTTAAATCACCAGCTGCAATTACTTTAGTATAATCTACAAGTTCATTTAACGGTTTAGATATTCTTTTAGCAGTGAAATATGCTAGTATACCACTTACCACAATAAATATAAGTGCTAATAATACACATACTTTTATTAATAAATTTTCTAGATCAACTATAAAATCTGCATCTTCATCTAATCCTAAGACAGAATCTGTTCCTTGAACTTGTAAAAATGTAGACTTATGAGCGCCGTAATCATCTTTATAAATATCACTTGTAACCATTTTAGTTGTACCTAGCGCTGCTTTTTGTTCATCTGTAAACGCTAGTGGCGATAAATACTTATCGTCATTACCTAAAAATAAAATGACTTCTTTATTATCTACTTTACTCATAATATACACATTTTCTAATTCATGCTCTTCTTTAAATGCATTTCCTCTAGTCAATAGTTCTTGATATGCACTTTTGTTTGTTTTAGCACTATTGATTAATTCTTTATCAAATAACTCATCAAAGTCCTCCATTTTCATTGTTAAGCTCTCTTCAAACTGAGGAATAATATACCCGTCAATTAAACGATCAGCTACAATAAAAATGGCTAAGCTAAAAATTGTGCTTATAACAACAATAGGCATTAATACGTTTAATAATATTTTCTTTCTAATTGTCATACCTTTAAACATCATTAAAGCTCCTAACTGAAATAGAAAAATTAGTCATTATTATACAAATACTAATTCTTTTAACGTTATATATTGATTCAGATCTAAATTCAATAACCTTATATTTTCATTTAAATCCGGTGACTTATGAAAGATTACAGCAAAAGTAGAGCTTTCATTTACTTGCATTGGTCGGTATTCTAAAATTTCACCAAAGTTTAGTTTAAACGCTTCATGATTAATAGATACAACTTGCTTATAATCAATAGAAGCATCTACTTCAGCACAACAAAAACTATAAATTGAATCATCCATTTGATTAACTATATTTTCCCAATCAGGCTTTTCTTGTTTAAAAAAGTACTCACATGCATTTACACCATATGCATGAACGCCAAGTTCATTTGTACCGATACCAGCAAATCTAAGTGGATTTACTTCAATAGGAACAATCTGTTCATCATTATCGATGCGAATTTCAATATGTATTGGGGCAGACTTTAAAGCGAAGAACGATGAAATAGTTCTTAAAAACTCTTGAATTTTGTTGAGGGACTCATTTATTACTTGCTTACTCGTATAGTAAATCCTATCGCTCATGTCTTTCTCATGCCTAAACATTCTTTTAAAAAGATTTAGGATAACAGGTTCCCCATCTTCTGTAAAATATACGTCAACAGCGTATTCATTACCTTCAATTAATTTTTCAATTATAAATGATTGATTATTAATAACTTCGATTGGATACTCTGAACTTGTAACTTCCATTTCAAACTTAAGTTGTTTAATAGTTTCTTTATATTCTTCTACCTTATCAATACGATGTACACCTATACTTGAATATCCTATAACAGGCTTAACAATAATAGGGAAAGGTAGGGCACTAGGATCTAATTCTTCTAATTCTTTTAGAGAAACTTCTGTGAAAAAGAAATTTTTATAATGTCTACTTAATGTTTTCCTGAAAGTAACTTTATTTTTCAAAATATCTGTAACAGTTGTTAAATAGTGATTAGGCGCATATTTTGATAAAATATTAAGTCCATTTTCAGAGTTAAAGAGAATTGGAGAATTCCCCTTCTCTAATTCAATCAACAAGTCGTCTACCTTTTTTAAATTTATAGTAGATTCGTTTGGTATAAAAACTTCATTTAATTTGATTACCGGAATTTTATTCTTACTAATTGTGTCCGCTAATAATTCCGAAACATAAGGTTTATCTAGTATTATCAATATTTACACTCCTATCTATATATTTTTTACATATCTATATCCTAATAGTATGTAAAAATAACCATTACCTATTTTAATATATAATACCTATAAAAGCCATAATATTACCTTTTAATACTATGGGTAATTTTACATCGAAATTAATATGAAAGCATAATGAAATATCTAAATACCAATGAGTATATTTGACTATGTAAAGATTAACTTTTGCTAAAGTAAATAATTAAAAAATCGAGAAACTTAAATTAGCTTCTCGATTTTTTACTATTGGTTAAATACTATTTATTTAATTTTATAAAAAGAAACAGCCAGCACACAGCTGACTGTTTATATTGCCTAGCGACGTCCTACTCTCACAGGGGGAAGCCCCCAACTACCATCGGCGCTAAAGAGCTTAACTTCCGTGTTCGGTATGGGAACGGGTGT
>NZ_JBHURE010000057.1:0-1620 GCF_042674095.1 Lysinibacillus sp. NPDC056959
TAAACCAGCTAATAGTTTGTCAATAATTTTCTGTTAAAAGTTTAATAGGCACGTGCTATACTAAAAAGTGCATGACAAATAACCTTCCTAAAGTTTGTTTTTGGAAGGTTTTGTTTGATTTAGTTGTACTTACTTATCAAGCTAAATCTTGGTACGTAGTTTTATTTTTTAATAAGGCAAAAATCCAATGTAATAGTTTATTAACACAAGCTATCATCGCTACTTTAAAAGGTTTTCCTTCTTCACGTTTTTTATCATAAAATTCACGTAATTTCTTGTTTCGAGGAATGATTTTATCGTCTGTTCTAGTTTTCCTGCAATCTCGTATTGCACAACGAACAGCCATGAACAAGGCATGACGAAGTCTACTTGAACCTCGTTTTGTAATTCGATTCTTGGTCGCTGAAAACTTACCTGATTCGAAAACACTTGGGTCAACTCCAGCGAAAGCCACAAGCTTTTTAGGGTTGTTAAATCGATCTATTTCACCAATCTCAGAAATAATCGTTGCAGCGATTTTTTCACCGATACCTGGGATAGATTTGATAATACTATATTCTTCAATTTCTTTAGCGAGAGCATCTATTTCTGACTCTAAATTTGATAGATGCTCTTTGTATTGAAGAAGGATCTTTATATACATATCCAGACTTAAAATATGACTCTGGTAAACTGTTTTTTCAAAAGGATTACGAGCTGCAGCGGCTTTAAGCTGTAAAGCTTTTTCATTTGCCCATCTAATGGATCTACTCTTACATAGTTCATAAATTTTGTCTGTAATGGATTCCTCACTTGCTTTCAAAATATCTTCTGAAGAAGGGAACTCTGAAAGAGTTAATAGTGAAACATTAGAATATAAATCTCCAAAAACCCCTTTATATTCAGGAAATACCTGTTCAAGGACTGCCTGAAATTGCAACTTAGTTTGAATCATTACGCCAGTTATATTTTCATGTTGTCTTGTAAGATTACGAAGATTTAATAACTGCACACCACGCTTTTTATATGGCTCTAATTCCTCTTTATAGAACAATTCACAAAGAAGATAGGCATCAATGGCATCCGTTTTTACTTTTCTCAAACTCGTTCCTCTTGCCTTATATGAAATTAACGGATTAATGATAATCAATAAATATCCTCGTTCTTCTAAATGATGTATGACAGGAGCACCATAATGTCCTGTAGCTTCTAAAATGATTGTAGGCTTCATACCAGCCTCGTTTTTTACATCCTCTAAAAATATAACAAGGTCATTAAGACCTTCTAAAGTATGAGTTACCTTAAAACTTTTACGATATGGTTTGCCTTTATCTAAGAATGCTTGAACCTGGCTTTCACCTTTTGAAATATCCAGACCAACGACTGGATTCATTATTAATCTCCTCCTAGAATCATAGTTTACCAGTTACCCCTAATCCTCCATGCAGTGTCATAGCTTCGCTTGTTATACGAGATCTAAGTCCCAACCAGCCTCAATCATGTTTCTGCAAGTAGGGGGCGAACGGTTTAGTTGACGGGGTCAAGCCCCACGAGCAGTTACGTTCTACCCTGGCTACTGCTATAATAAAACCATTTGAAAAATGTTCAACCAGAAATATCTGGCTGACCTTATAATACGAA
>NZ_JBHURE010000058.1:0-1473 GCF_042674095.1 Lysinibacillus sp. NPDC056959
TTTAGGAAGGTTATTTGTCATGCACTTTTTAGTATAGCACGTGCCTATTAAACTTTTAACAGAAAATTATTGACAAACTATTAGCTGGTTTAGTTGAATAAAGAAAGAAGAGCTGCCTACGCAACTCAATGATCTTCAAGTAAAGCACCCCGTTAACTTAAGTACACTTTTTCACAAACTTAATATCACTTGGATTACTGAAATAACTTAAATAAAAAGAAGCGTTCCTTCCTCTGAAAGAAACACCCCTTTTGTAACAACTTTTTTTAATCAAAAGTTCGGCATTGTTTTTCGCTTTCTTCTTGCGAAATATGTTTCTCTATTTTCACATTTGTCACTTTTAACCCTGTTAGGTTCGAATCACTTATAGAAAAAGTAAGTTTATCATAATCTCCACCGTGGTGTCCTAAATAGTTTAAAGCACTGCCAAAAATGAGATGTCTCCTAGGATCCCCATTAATGGGTTCAATATTAATTTTTGGACACATAAAAAAGTCCGAATAAGATGGACCCAAATGATATAAATAACGTGTAAACAATGCTTCTTCAAGTAATTCTTCTTTAGTAAGTCCGTCCACTTCTTTTCTCCACCCTACATTGAGCCAATCATAAAGAGATTGTGACTTTAATCGCACTTTTTGTCTATTTTCCGAAACGATTAATTCCCCTTCTTTAGTTGTGCAGATTTCACGTTTATTGTGTACTACACACGTATAAGCTGGTTCAATAGTGATCACTTCATTATTTGCCATTTTTAACGTCAATTTATTGGATGGATTATCTAAAGATACTTCGATTTTTTCATTCACTCGGTCAGAATTATTAAGCCAGTAAACCACTTTTCTAAGTACACGTTCTTGAAAACCATCATTGATACTGAATAGACGCTGAAGTCCGGAATTATTTTCAACATTAATGGATTGAACATCATTATACTGTAATGAATGCGTCATCAATCGTTCCAAAAACTGTTGATTGGGATTCTTCTTTGCTTCAGCAATTTGGCTGGCTGAATTAATTAAATGAACATCAAAAAAATACTTATTAAAAAAATCTTGTTTAGGTGCTTCTTGCTTCGCAAAAACAGTAGTATTATTTACGAGAAATAAAATACCAAAAAGGACGTATAGTGTTTTCTTCAAATAAAGCCTACCTACCTTTTTTATAGGTATTTTTCCCGAATATTATTCAACTATCCTGCACCGTTAGTTGAATAACAGTAAACCACTAAATCTGTTTAAAAAGCATCTGATGAAAAGTTACTCTTTCAAATCTTTAAATGCAACTTCTGGAAGGCAATCTTGAGAACGCAAAAAGAATTATGATAACCACCGTATTAAATATGTATAATATCTATTTCTTAGGCAATCGTAAAAAGAAAAAAAGGCGAATAGTAGAATCAAGTTGAACACTTTAGAAAAATAAAAACATCGTACGCGAAATCGTGTATTATTGAGGTTCCTACACCAATCA
>NZ_JBHURE010000059.1:0-1413 GCF_042674095.1 Lysinibacillus sp. NPDC056959
TTTTCCTAAATTGCAATTACAAGTTGAACACTTTTTTCAAAAACACCCCAGAGGTTCCTTTGTCTTCTGTTCGTCGGTCGGCATAGTTCGTTCAACCTGTGTTGGCTAGATCTGCAAGGCGCTTTCCCTTGCGGATTTAGCCAATACAGGTTAGGATTTGCAGCTGACTGATGAACAGGGGACTTTTCTGTTTCGAGGGAGGCTCAAGGGGTGCGGGGTGTCCCCGCGATCTTTAAGCGACCAGTTTCTCGAGTTCCTCTTCAAACAGTTCATTTGGTGTCTTGTAGTCAAACATTTTTCTTGGTAGGTTGTTCATAGCTTCCTCAACCATACGAATCTGCGTCCGGCTATAATCCTCAATCGCATGTCCCTTAGGAATGAAACGACGGATGATTCCGTTGTGGTTCTCATTCGTTCCACGCTCCCATGAAGAATAAGGATGAGTGAAATAGATATCTATCCTATCACCAAACATTTCTGACAACCCCGCGAATTCAGAACCATTATCTGCCGTGATTGATTTGAAGACAGTAGATGCATATTCACCAAATTCTTTGAGGACTGAAGAGAGTGCGTAGTTAACTGAATCGGCGTCTTTCCCGTCCATTTTTACGATGAATTCACGACGGGTTTTACGTTCAATCAAGGTTAATAGCAAATCATCTTCTTTATCCTTGCGCCCTACGACGGAGTCAATTTCAAAATGACCGAATTCTTCACGAGATTCAACGCTATCAGGACGTTCTTCAATACTTTTACCGAGAACCGTCTTATTCGGGCGGTGCGTTTTCTTAGTACTCTTGGTATTTCGACGTACCTTTAAGAGAAGGTCACTGTTTCGAGTTTTTAGAAGACCAAGCGCGATATAGTGATAGAGCGTCTTTGTTGAGACCATTTCCTCTGGAGAAAACAACCCTTTGAGCTTCGCGAGACCAACAATCGCATCTGGAGACATGGTCTTTGTGCGATCAAGTAACAGTCCGTCAACGAACGACAAGAATGCCTTCACACGTTCAAACTTCAACGGTTTACGAGAACGAGCCACGTTTCGATCTGTTGCAGCTTGACCTGTTTCCGCAAGATATTGCGTCGTGTAGATATGTTTTCCGTTAATTTTCTTTACTTGTGTGGTCGTGCCACGAGCGAGTTCATTGTAGATTGTCCCACGCGAAACCTTGAGTTTTCGCGCAAGCTCGCTCTTATTTGTAATTCCAGCGTTCAAGTAGCCTTGAAGTTCTCCACGTTGGAACTGTGTAAGGCGTGGTTTCTTAATGCGTGTTTTTATGTTATCCTGTTCTAGCATCGTATTCGAAATCCCTTCTTATTGATTGGTGTAGGAACCTCAATAATACACGATTTCGCGTACGATGTTTTTATTTTTCTAAAGTGTTCAACTTGATTCTACTATTCGCC
>NZ_JBHURE010000060.1:0-1338 GCF_042674095.1 Lysinibacillus sp. NPDC056959
GCTTCGGCGGTGTACTTGAGCCCCGCTACATTGTCGGCGCGGAATCACTTGACCAGTGAGCTATTACGCACTCTTTCAAGGGTGGCTGCTTCTAAGCCAACCTCCTGGTTGTCTCTGCGACTCCACATCCTTTCCCACTTAGCGTACGCTTAGGGGCCTTAGTCGATGCTCTGGGCTGTTTCCCTCTCGACCATGGAGCTTATCCCCCACAGTCTCACTGCCGCGCTCTCACTTACCGGCATTCGGAGTTTGGCTAAGGTCAGTAACCCGGTAGGGCCCATCGCCTATCCAGTGCTCTACCTCCGGCAAGAAACACACGACGCTGCACCTAAATGCATTTCGGGGAGAACCAGCTATCACGGAGTTTGATTGGCCTTTCACCCCTAACCACAGGTCATCCCCCAGGTTTTCAACCCTGGTGGGTTCGGTCCTCCACGAAGTCTTACCTCCGCTTCAACCTGCCCATGGCTAGATCACTCCGCTTCGGGTCTTGAGCGCGCTACTGAATCGCCCTATTCGGACTCGCTTTCGCTACGGCTTCCCCACACGGGTTAACCTCGCAACACACCGCAAACTCGCAGGCTCATTCTTCAAAAGGCACGCAGTCACGAGATACAAGCAAGCTTGCATCCGACGCTCCCACGGCTTGTAGGCACACGGTTTCAGGTACTATTTCACTCCGCTCCCGCGGTACTTTTCACCATTCCCTCACGGTACTATCCGCTATCGGTCACCAGGGAATATTTAGGCTTAGCGGGTGGTCCCGCCAGATTCACACGGGATTTCTCGGGCCCCGTGCTACTTGGGTGTCTCTCAAACGAGCCGTACAGATTTCAGCTACGGGGGTCTTACCCTCTACGCCGGACCTTTCGCATGTCCTTCGCCTACATCAACGGTTTCTGACTCGTCTCACAGCCGGCAGACCATGAAAGAGAGATCCCACAACCCCGCATGCGCAACCCCTGCCGGGTATCACACGCATACGGTTTGGCCTCATCCAGTTTCGCTCGCCACTACTCCCGGAATCACGGTTGTTTTCTCTTCCTGAGGGTACTGAGATGTTTCACTTCCCCTCGTTCCCTCCACACTGCCTATGTGTTCAGCAGCGGGTGACAGCCCATGACGACTGCCGGGTTTCCCCATTCGGACACCCCCGGATCAAAGCTCGGTTGACAGCTCCCCGGGGCCTATCGTGGCCTCCCACGTCCTTCATCGGTTCCTGGTGCCAAGGCATCCACCGTGCGCCCTTAAAAACTTGGCCACAGATGCTCGCGCCCCCTGTGCACCCCCGCACTACCGGTGACGTCACCGAATCGATGTCGTTGGGCACTTGAGGGG
>NZ_JBHURE010000061.1:0-1334 GCF_042674095.1 Lysinibacillus sp. NPDC056959
TCTTTCTAGAGGTAATTTCTCGTATTTTCTTCTTCATTCGTTCAAGGCTTGTTTTCGCCACTCGAACTTTTGGTTCTTTATGGTGTGAAAAACTGAAACCCAGGAATTTTCGATTCCATGGTCGGTCTACGGCTGATTTGGACTCATTCACTTTCAAACGTAATGTTCCTTCGATGAATCGCTGTACGCTTGTTATTGTACGCTCTCCCGCACGTTTACTTTTTACATAGATATTGCAGTCGTCTGCGTAGCGAACGAATTTATGACCACGTTTCTCTAATTCCTTATCAAGCTCATCTAACACGATATTTGAAAGAAGTGGACTTAATGGTCCACCTTGCGGTGTTCCTTCGTCTGTACTCGAAGTAGCTCCATTTATCATGACACCAGCTTGGAGATATTTACGGATAAGTTTTAATAATGATTTATCATGAATTCTTTTTGCTAATGTTGCCATTAATCGGTCATGGTTGACCTTATCAAAGAATTTCTCTAAATCCATATCCACAACCCAACGATATCCTTTCTTCATATAACCTTTCGCTTTTTGGACTGCGTCATGAGCACTCCGATTTGGTCGGAATCCATAACTGTTATCCGAGAAAGTTTGATCATATTCCTTTGACAATATCTGCGATATGGCTTGTTGAATCAAACGGTCTGTCACGGTTGGGATTCCTAATAGACGCACACCGCCTTCTGGTTTCGGGATTTCGACACGAAGTACTGGTTGCGGTTCATAGGTTCCCGCTAGAATTTGCGCTTTAATGGATTCCCAATTTTCGAGGATGTGCTTTCGTAAGGTTTGTACGGGCATCATGTCTACTCCATGGCTTCCTTTATTCGCTTCCACTCGCTTTAATGCTTGTATCATATTCGGACGTGCTAGAATTTGATTCAACATCACCATTTCGTTCCTTTCCGTGAATAGCTTGTCTTCTTATGCCCACCTGAACTACACCCTCCGCAAATACCCTCATGGACTTCACCATTACTTTCTAAGCGTGAGGTTTTTCTGTTTTCTGTGTTTATTCATTCAAGGTGGAATGCCAAGGGCTATTCTCTCTTAGTTGTTCAGCCCTTCCGATTAGTTCTAGACCCAATCGTACTATGACCTCTGCTGACTTCTAATGGTTCAGTTACTTGTCACCAAGTAGGTTGTGAAGGGTACTTCACGTTTCCATCAGACCTCCCCGGGTAAGCGTATGCACTTTCACACCATCTATCCGCCTTATTTACTTGATATGATCTTCGACAGAAAGGACTTTGTTTTGATATGCAAACTCATCCAATCATACCTAGCCTTGTATAAGATTCGTGTTCCTCGGACCGGT
>NZ_JBHURE010000062.1:0-1058 GCF_042674095.1 Lysinibacillus sp. NPDC056959
ACGGATTGTAATATTAAGTGCAACACCCAGAAGTCAATATAAAGGAAGCCCATAACGACCTCGTGTAGAATGTAGTTACCACACCAACATTCAAACGGAGGAATCATTATGAGCTATACCCATCTTACCATATCAGAACGTGTAAAAATAGAAACATATCTGGAACTTGATTATCCGATTCGTAAAATAGCGAAACTCTTAAATCGTCAACCTTCTACGATTTCCAGAGAAATAAAACGCCACGCCGGTAGTACGGCTGACGAAGCGCAAGTACGTTACCACCAAAATAAATCCAACTGTGGTGCCAAGTCAAAATGTACGCCAGAAGTAAAAGAAGCTGTTCAAGAAAAGTTGTGGGATACTTGGTCGCCTGAACAAATTGTCGGCCGCTTGTATCAGGGACAGCTAAGTTTTAAAACCATCTATCGCTGGATTTACGATGGTCTTTTAGAAGTGCCTATAACCGTTCTCCGTCAAAAAGGAAAGCGCCAAAAGCCCCGTGAAACAAGGGGAAGATTTAACATTGGCACACCAATTTCTAAACGCCCAAAAGAAGTACGTAAACGTGAAACCTTTGGACATTGGGAGTTAGATACAGTTGTATCTGGACGTGGAAAAGCAAAAGGTTGTGTAGCAACATTTATTGAGCGAATGACACGGTGGTATGTTGGCTTTTTGATACCAGATCGCTCAGCTCAATCAATGGAAAGAGCAGTACGTCTTCTTCATACTAAATTACCAAAAGGCACTATAAAAACAGCCACAACAGACAGAGGTAAAGAATTTAGCTGCTATAAAGTGTTAGAAAAAGACTTGAAAATTGATGTTTATTTTGCGGACGCCTATTCTTCTTGGCAACGCGGAAGTAACGAAAATGGAAATGGATTACTTCGAGAATTCTTCCCTAAGCAAACAAATTTCGAAGAAGTATTACCAGAAGAACTAACAAAATCATTAAACTATATCAACAACCGACCAAGAAAATGTCTTGGTTGGAAAACTGCAAACGAGGCTTTTAATGAGCAATTGTTGCACTTAATTTGACAAATCATCATATA
>NZ_JBHURE010000063.1:0-1029 GCF_042674095.1 Lysinibacillus sp. NPDC056959
GCCTTTGGCAAGACAACTGGTACACCAGCGGTGTGTCCATCCCGGTCCTCTCGTACTAAGGACAGCTCCTCTCAAATTTCCTGCGCGCGCAGCGGATAGGGACCGAACTGTCTCACGACGTTCTAAACCCAGCTCGCGTACCGCTTTAATGGGCGAACAGCCCAACCCTTGGGACCGACTCCAGCCCCAGGATGCGACGAGCCGACATCGAGGTGCCAAACCATCCCGTCGATATGGACTCTTGGGGAAGATCAGCCTGTTATCCCCGGGGTACCTTTTATCCGTTGAGCGACGGCGCTTCCACAAGCCACCGCCGGATCACTAGTCCCGACTTTCGTCCCTGCTCGACCCGTCGGTCTCACAGTCAAGCTCCCTTGTGCACTTACACTCAACACCTGATTGCCAACCAGGCTGAGGGAACCTTTGGGCGCCTCCGTTACTTTTTAGGAGGCAACCGCCCCAGTTAAACTACCCATCAGACACTGTCCCTGATCCGGATCACGGACCCAGGTTAGACATCCAGCACGACCAGAGTGGTATTTCAACGACGACTCCACAACCACTGGCGTGGCCGCTTCAAAGTCTCCCACCTATCCTACACAAGCCGAACCGAACACCAATATCAAACTGTAGTAAAGGTCCCGGGGTCTTTCCGTCCTGCTGCGCGAAACGAGCATCTTTACTCGTAGTGCAATTTCACCGGGCCTATGGTTGAGACAGTCGAGAAGTCGTTACGCCATTCGTGCAGGTCGGAACTTACCCGACAAGGAATTTCGCTACCTTAGGATGGTTATAGTTACCACCGCCGTTTACTGGCGCTTAAGTTCTCAGCTTCGCCACGACGAATCGTGACTAACCGGTCCCCTTAACGTTCCAGCACCGGGCAGGCGTCAGTCCGTATACATCGCCTTACGGCTTCGCACGGACCTGTGTTTTTAGTAAACAGTCGCTTCTCGCTGGTCTCTGCGGCCACCACCAGCTCAGGGAGCAAGTCCTGCGCTCATTAAAGTCTTGGCGATTCTGTCAATG